>JACDDR010000162.1 GCA_013816895.1 Bacteroidota bacterium | reverse complement strand
CCATAAGGAAGATTCGCAACAGCGCATTTAAAACTCATCCACGCGGCCAGGGCCATTACCTCATCAGCGTTTACGTCCATAGCATAACGGATTCCGCCTTTGCTGGGACCTAAATGAGTGCTGTGAATAGTGCGGTATCCTTCAAACACCTGGATCTTACCATTGTCCATCATAACAGGTAAACTTACTTTTACTTGCTTTTGGGGGTTACGCAATACCTGGGCAACTTCTTCGCTCAGGTTCATAATTTTGGCGGCCACATCTAATCTGGCCAATACAGATTCAAACATACTTTCGTGTGCCTGAGATGCATTTACTGTTTGTGATGACATAGTAAACTTAGTTTGGTTAGCTGGGGGGCAAAGTTAAGGAAATAAATGAAAACGCCAATCTTCAGCTAATATATAGATGTAAGGGTTTGTACCATCGATTAAAAACCTTAAACAAGGTTTCAAAATGTGTAATTTTAGCTGATGACTGAAATTTTAAAAATAGCTTCTGTTTTTATTACGTCTATTTTTTTCTTTGTGAAATTAGGGGTGCCAACTGCGGTTATTGTTTTTAAATACAACTTTTTTAAAGTTTTTATTGTTACCTGTTCGGGTGGAATCACGAGCAACATAATTTTTACTTATCTGAGCGATTTTATCCTTAGAAAAGTGCATGAGTATAAAGTAAGAAAAAATAAATTTCATCGCCGAATCGTTTTTAAAAAAAGTACGCGTAAAATCATTAAAATCAAACAAAAATTCGGACTCGCCGGATTAGCTTTTATCACTCCACTTATTTCGCAACCCATTGGAGCTTTTTTTGCTGAGAAATTTTATAAAGATAAAAAGAAGGTTATCCTTTACCTGAGCGTATCAGTCATGATGTGGTGCGTTGTTATTTATCTTTTTCTTTATGTAATTCACCATGGCATTACCCGATTGAGTTAATCAGGCGAAAATGCAATTGTAAATGTTTTCCAACATAAAACATATTTTCTTTGATCTGGATGATACCCTGTGGGACTTCGAAAAAAATTCTTCGCAGGTTCTCACCGCTTTATTCAGTGAGTTTGATCTTGGCACCAAACTTAAAACCGATTTCGAAACGTTTCATTACACGTATAAAGAAGTAAACAATAGTTTATGGCGTTCTTTTAATAAAAAGGAAATAGATAAACCATTTTTAAGGAACAACCGCTTTGATATAGTATTCAAAAAATTCCTTTATCATAACTATGAAGAAAATTTAAAAGTAACAGAACTTTATCTTGAACGCTCGCCTTACGGAACGCATCTTAAAAAAGATTGCATAGAAGTTCTCGATTATTTACAACCCAATTACTCGCTTCACTTGATCACGAACGGGTTTAAAGAGGTACAACATATAAAAATCGAAAACTGCGGATTAAAGCCTTACTTCAGTCAGATCCTCATCAGCGAAGAACATCAGCTTCTCAAACCCGATGAAAAAATATTTCGGCTGGCCGAAACCCTTGCCAATTGCAGCAGAGAAGAATGTCTGATGATTGGCGATAACTTTGAAAGTGACGTAGAAGGCGCTTTAAATGCCGGGTGGAAAAGTATTTTTCTCACTCAGGAAAAAAGCAACCACAAGGTTTATACCATCGATCATCTTCTGGCTTTAAAACAAATACTTTAATTTTTCTTCAGCACTATCTTTCTTCTTTCCACTCTATTATCAGTGCAGTAAATCTTCACGAAAAAAATTCCTTCGGCAAACTGCTCCATTTTTAACTGATGCGAAAAACCCCTGCAATTTTCTTTCAGAAGAAGATGACCTGCCACGTCCTCTATTTCAACTTTTACAAGTTCCACCGAACTTTTGATATTAAATAATCCGTTACCTGGATTTGGAAATATGGAAATAAAACTTGTCAGGCCATTCTTTTTTATGCCCACATCCAAACCAAATAACTTTGTGGTGTCGGCTCCACTTGTTAAAGCGGTAATATTTCCCAATGCATCACTCATATTGGCTGTGTTTACGTTGTAATAAAACAACGTGTCAAACCATAAATTTTGTTTCACCTTAAAATTAAATACCGCAATTTTTCCGCTGCCATTTACATTCATATTATTGGTATGGCTGGTAGCGCAGTATAGTTTGCCATTAGCAAAATTGCTCTTCACAAACTCCAGGTTTTGTCCTGTATTAATAAAGGATAATGGGTATTTCACGTTTACACTGTCGGTTTCGATGTAAGTGGTATCAAACCATATTGTAAAGGCCACGCCATTAATTGCACTGATCGGATTTGTGTTATCGCCAAGGTAAACAGAGGCACTACCCCACTGTCCGTTTAAAACAAGAGTCTGGTCGCTTACAACGTTCAACTGTGGATTAGAGGCG
Source organism: Bacteroidota bacterium (assembly GCA_013816895.1). GTDB lineage: Bacteria > Bacteroidota > Bacteroidia > B-17B0 > Aurantibacillaceae > Aurantibacillus. The sequence continues at coordinate 3,973 of JACDDR010000162.1, read as the reverse complement.
ATTGCGCTGCCTTTAAAAGAGTGAATGAGATTATAATTATTGGCGATCGCCACCACGTCATTACTGTTGATTATTCCGTCTCCATCGCAATCCGCATGCGAAACATTTTGTCCGTTCGTTATTGTACCCACCCAGTTATTGCACTGGTAAGACTGCCAGAGGTTGCTTGTAAATGTTCGCAGAGGCCCGATTTGGGAAATGTGAAGCCCCAGTTCCAGAACATCAAGGTTATCTGCAATACCGTCGCTGTTGGCATCGCCCGGCCATACGTCGCTGCAGGCAGGGTTAGTTGACAAAGTAACAACTGAAACATCTGTACACCCCGCAGAATTTGTTCCGGCAATTGTATAGTTAGTGTTACTTATAGGCAAAACATTTACCGTGCTTGCGAATGGCGTACCGTTTAATGAATACGTAAGTGCTCCGGTAGCAGTGTAAGTTGTACTTGAACCAAGGCAAACCGTATTCGCTCCTGTTACACTCATCGTTGGCGCTATTGTTTGCAACTGGAATAAAGCGAAGTTTGGGCAGCCGTTAGCGTCTGTTCCTGCCACCGAATAGTTTGTAGGGGCAGTGGGCGAAAGTATTATGTTACTACCCTGGGAACCGTTACTCCAGGTGTAAGTAGAGGCGCCATTTGCGGTTAATGTGGTGGAAGTATTAGGACATACATTTAAATTACCAGAAACCGTTATTGGACCTGCTGCCGGAGTTAACGAAAGTGTAATAATCTTCACAATAGGCTGGCAGGCTGTTGCGGGATACATGCTTAGCTGTACCGTACCCGTTTGATTTGTTATAAGCACCTGGTTAGTTGCAGAAGGCACCGTCATGCCCGCTGCCAGGTTAATTTGCGATGAGCTCCAGCTATAGGAGCCCATGTTCGGCGGCGCGGTTAAGGTATTACTTCCGTTGCCACAGCTTGGAATTGTAATGCTTGGGTTAGCCAGGGAATAATTAACGGAATTCATGTTCATGCTCATTGATCCGCATTGTGCATCAAGATAAACATAGCCATAATGACCACCTGCAGTGCAGTCAGTAGCTATAAAATCAATAACGATAGCACTGCCAATGTAGCTGCTCAGATCCAAAGCATTAATATTCCACTTATTAAATATTGGATTAAAATTAGAGGTATTATTTAACGGACATCCGCCACCGCTGATATAATAAGTAACCGAAGTGTTGGAGGAAACGCATTGCGAACTTGGTGCCGATACGCTATACCCCGGGCAGGTAAGTGAAGTATTGGTGGAGGCGTTCGTAAGTTTTAACTGGAAGGCGCCCGCATCGCAGCAGGTATGTCCGGGATAGAAAACTGAAATAAACGCAAACTGAAAAAGAGAATTGGCTGAAGTAACATTTATTGTTTTTGAAAGTTTTTCAATACTAAAGTTATTGATAAAATTATTCAACCTCATAACTGTAGAGCCTTTCATCTGTGGTAATGCACTATTGCCTGAAACACTATTGCCATTATTGCTAACGTTGCCAAACACCGAATAAATCGGGTAGCAACTGCCAATCACGGGATCTACGTAACCCGTAGAAGTGTTACATTGTATGATAGCCGATTCAGCTGGCTGGTTAAGGATAGCGGGTAAATTGCAGGTACCACCGGAAGTATTATTTACATCACTGGTTATAGTCCACCCGTTAATTTGCGTTGATGATGTGATGTTACCAGGTAGCGCAGCTTCAAAGTCCTCATTTACACAACCGGCCGTCGCTGCCTTATTTGCATTTGAATAAAGCGGAGTAAAGGACTTTATAAGGTTATACTTACTATTTACAAAAGCGCGTTTTAACTGCCACACTCTTACTTTAAACTCAACTCCCACAAATCCCTCCGATAAGGCCGACAGTTTAGCCGACTCCTCATCGAAGCCCGAAAGCGAGTCAACCGTGAATAAACGGTTGAATTTCCCTTCGCTCTGTGAAAACGAAACAACCGTAATAAGCCAAAAAAAAGCGGCGAAATAAACCGATCTACAGTTTGATAATTTATGCATACAGTAAAATTAAAAATAAATGGGAACTTCCCAATTTTATTCACTCAATTGTATGCATACTTTATCCTTTCCCCCCTAAAAGCGGTAAAATAAATCAAATTCAAAATTTGAGCGAATTGAAAAGGCTTTTGTAATGTTATTTTACTAAATTCACCTCATTATATTTATGAAAAAAATAATTTTCCTCCTATTACTTTTGCCTGCATTATTATCTGCGCAGGAAAAAATTACACTTGAAGACCTGTGGGTTAAATATGCTTTTTATCCTAAGTCCGCCCAGGGCTTTAATGTTATGAACGATGGCTTGCATTACGTGGATGTTACCGAAGATGAAAAAGGCACAACGCTGGCCCAGTTCGAATTAAAATCGGGAAAAAAAACAAAAGAACTTGTAAAGGGCACCGATCTTTCCTTCAACGGAAAAAATCTTGACATCAACACTTACCAGTTCAGTCCTAACGAAGACAAACTTTTATTGCATGAAGGAACTGAGCCCATCTATCGCCGTTCTTCCAAGGCCAACTATTATATCTATGATATTGCTTCTAAAAAAACCTTACAGTTAAGCGACCAGGGGAAACAAATGTTTCCGCTATTTTCTCCCGATGGAAACAAAGTGGCTTTTGTTCGCGATAACAATATCTTCATAAAATATCTTGATTCAAATACCGAAACCCAGGTAACCGCGGATGGGGAGTTTAACAAAATTAAAAATGGCTGGGCCGATTGGGTATATGAAGAGGAATTCAGCAAGGCGGATTATATGGACTGGAGCAGCAACAGCCAGTACCTGGCCTATGTTAAGTTTGACGAAAGCCATGTGAAAGAATTTACCATGGATTTTTACCGTGGCGAATTGTATCCTACAAAATACACTTACAAATATCCAAAAGCAGGCGAAGATAATTCAATCGTTAGCGTTCATATTTATGATGAAACCGGTAAAAAAACAGTTACCGCCGACATTGGAACAAACAGAGACATTTACATTCCGCGCATCCAGTTTACCAACAACCCGCTCGTACTTAGCATTCAGCGCTTAAACCGTTTGCAGAATAAACTCGAGCTTTTGTTCACCGATGTAATTGGAGGAAAAGGAGTGGTAGCGTATACCGATGAAAGTAAAACGTATGTTGATATTACAGATGATCTAACTTTTGTTGGAACGAAAGGATTTATTATTTCCAGCGAACGCGACAACTTTAATCACTTGTACTATTACGATCTTAACGGAAAGCTTGTAAACCAGATCACCAGAGGTAAGTGGGATGTGATGGAGTTTAACGGCTATGATGAAAAAAGCAACACCTTGTTTTACACCTCAACTGAAAATGGCGCTATCAACCGCGATGTGTACAGCATTAAGTTGACAGGCAAAGACAAAAAACGTTTGTCAACCAAAGACGGAATCAGCAGTTTTGAATTTACGAACGGGTTCAAATATTATCTTTCCAATTACAGCAATGCTAATACACCAAATGTTTTTGAATTAAGAAGCATAGATGGAAAGCTTGTAAAAACGCTCGAAGACAATGCCGCCTTGAATACCAAACTAAAAAAATACAGTCTGTCGCCACGACAGTTTTTCAAATTTACAACCACTGAAGGTGTTGAACTGAACGGCTGGATGATGAAGCCCCATAATTTTGATTCCACAAAAAAATATCCTGTTTACATGTATGCGTATGGTGGTCCGGGCTCCAATGAAGTTAACAACAGCTGGGATCCGTTTGAATATATCTGGCACAGTTTTCTTAACCAGGAAGGTTACATGGTAGTTTGTGTCGATGGGCGTGGCACCATGGGCCGTGGCCGTGAATTCAAGCACAGCACTTATCTTCAGCTTGGTAAATATGAAACCATGGATCAGATTGAAGCCGCTAAGTACCTCGGCGGCATTTCATACGTTGATAAAACACGTATTGGTTTTCAGGGCTGGAGTTTCGGTGGTTACATGG
>JACDDR010000032.1:33834-39388 GCA_013816895.1 Bacteroidota bacterium | reverse complement strand
CTGGTAATTAAGACGCCAGAAGGCATCAATGCGGAAGATCTTAAAAATGTTTTCTACGCCAAGACTTGCTTCGAGATAAGGACCTTTGTCCAATGCTGATAATGTTTTTGGGAAAATAAGCGTTTTCCTGTTCTGATCGTTAACCGTGCCCCACACGCCCTTTATAGTAGCTACTTCGCGCCATTTTAATTTCCGGAGTAAGGGAATTTTGTTCAGAAACAATCCTTCGAAATGATGAAATACCGCAGCAGAAATAAATTTATCGCTGGCAAATTCATAATACTTCATCATGTTAAACGCGAGATAATCGTAAATATATGTTTCGTTACCGCCGTGAAGTTCCATTAAAGGATACGGTACTGCTCCCCATATTTTCCCTCCCTCAATTACATAATCAGTGTATCCTAAAATTGGCGTTATCCGAAACCTGTCGCTCACATTTAAAACCAGTTTATGATAATCGTATTCGCCTTTAAACGCGTTTTGTAAAGATTTGGAATAAATCACCTGAAGCACTGGAAACTTTGTGCCCAGATAAACCCTTGAAAAACCTTCTCCCACATATTTTTCTTTCCAGGCAAATCGAACCGAAAGCCGCGCTTCTGTGTTCACAATGTTTTCCTTCTCAGCTATGGTCCCATCCCGTTTCACGTACTGGTAATGATTAGATCCCAGGGGCGTTAGCTGCCTGCCGGTAATAAATGCTTTTGTGATAAGGCCGGGAAACCATTCCCGTTCATAATAGGCTTCCGTTTTATCCACGCGCGTTAAATTGGTAAGCGGACTGGCGCGGAAAAATGAGGCCAACACGTTATCCTGTGAAAAACCATTGGTGCTTTGGCCTAAAATTTCGTAGTCGCTACGATAAGTCATACCAATGAGTTGCCGGTGCGGACGTTTGGTTAGAAAACTTCTAAACCCGATGGAGTATTTCCATTTTTCGTCAAGCGTGCCGTAAGCTACGTATCCGGCTAGTTCATACCATTTGCTGAAAATATTGCTGGTTCGTCCGCCAAACCTTAAACGCAGGCCTTCTACCTTATTATAAGAAACAAGATTTGAATACGGCCCTATTTCAAAATTATTTACTTTCTTATACCCCGCTACGAGTAAATAAAAAATATCTACCCAATTAGAATATATCGGCAAAGATTGAATAGTATCAATCATTTTAAAAATTTTTCTCTCGCGCGCCGTTAAACTGTCGTGCCTGTTCTGCGCCCAGAAATCGTCGGAGCGGCTGGAGACACTATCCTCCACAATAATCTTATCTCCGAATTCATAAAACTTATCGGGCTTGGGTTGATTTAATATTATTTTTTTATAGGAAGTTGTTTTCCTTCCGTAAAACCCGATCGCTTTTTTGCTTGGCGCGAAATCAATCACGAGGCGGTCTTTGGTAAGAAACCAGGTGCTGTCTTCATAATTAAATTCCTGTATTACATTTACGCTATTGATAAAATTGATGTTCGCGTCTTTTGGCAGGCTCATCTCAAGGCGTTTTATACCCCAGGTGCTATCCGCTATCCACATGTTACCGGTAAAACTCAACTCCTGCACACGCTTGGGTTTGAAACGAATATGGTAAATGTATTTGTTGCCTTCAAAGGCACTGTCTTCGAGATAATATTTGTAATAAAACAATCCGTTGTCGCTCACCGGGCTTGGCATCTGTTTGTTGAACACGAGTATGTTGTTGTCGTACACATTAATATTCTGGTACATATCGCCCAACACCTGTGAAACACTTGAGTTTTCGATACCTGTAATTTTAGACGCCACTACAATTTCCTTTTTACGGGTAGGGTTTTTTTTATAATAAAACTGCGAGAGATTTTCAACGATGAAGAATGGAAGCGAGGGTTTTTCGCCGCTGTTCGCGCTGTCGACGTTATTAAAAATAAAAGCAATCGGCTTCAGAATTTTCTTTTCGCGCATCTCTTTCGGAATGCGGTTCAAATCGAATTCAAGTTTATTGTAAGTTTCGTATTCATACGCATCGAGATTACTGCGGTTATTAACCACTTTATTTTTCACGCAATTACGCACGATGCGGTGGGCAGGATTTTCACCTGCCTTTACTGTAACTTCTTCAAGTACAAGGCCCCCGATATCTTCCATGGAAATATTTATTTCCTGGTCGTTTAAATTTTTATTGATGGCGCGGGCCGTGCGTTTGTACCCCACGTAAGAAGCGATGATAGAATCGCCAAGCTTTGGGCTTTTGATCACAAAGTTTCCATCAAAATCAGATTGTGCGCCAATTGTAGTGCCTTTTATAATTACGGGAACAAAGGGCAGAGCTTCTTTGTTGTTTGCGGCAAAAATTTTCCCCCGGATCGTATACTGAGCCAACAGCGTACAATTAAAAAACAGAAAAAAAATAAGTATGGTTCGCCCTGCTTTAATCATTTGGAATTACACGTGGCTGGATACGAAGGCTCCCTGAATAACCCGGAAGCATTGATCCTCTAAGGTTTTTTGTCTTCAAGTTGCACCTGTGAGAAATCAAAATAACGCAACGGATTCGAATAAAAATTCTTCATCCTTGAGGAAATCAAACGGCAATTGCTTTCATACCAGAGTGGAATAAGCGGCGCGTCGTTCAACAACACCTGCTCGGCTTTTAAAAAGTATGCCGAAGCAGAATCTCTGTTAGCGGCATCCCGACCCAGTTTATAGTACTTGTCGTACTCAGCGTTCTTATACTTTATGGTATTCGGATAGGCCATGTGACTGGTATCGGAGGTAACCTGCTCGCCGTAAAAAATTGAAAGGAAGGATTCAGGACTTGGATAATCCGCTACCCACCCGTCGCGGTACATGTTTCCTTTTCCCCTAACCTGCAGCGTAAATTTTTCGCCGTTTGGAAGTGACTCAAACGTAATGTTAACGTTCAGATTATTTTTAAGCTGCTTTTGTATTTCTGCTGCTACCGTGTTGTTGCGGGTATTACCGGAATTTACGTAAAGCTGAATTTCAGGAAAACCTTTCCCATCCGGATATCCCGCTTCCTTTAAAAGTGTTTTTGCCTTTTCAATATCAAGATCGTATCCCTTTAAACTATTGATGTTATAAAAAGAAAACGTAGGAGGAACTAAACCATGAATTGCCGGGCCATACGCCTGACCGAACAATACGCGGTCAATAATTTTATTCCTGTCGATGGCGTAATTAAAGGCCTGTCTTACTTTTACATTGTCAAACGGTTTTTCATGGATATTGAACACGTAATAAGAAGAAATCATTTCGGGTCGCTGATCCAGGATAAATTTCGGAGGATTTCCTTTAAAGGATTTAATATTGTCTTCAACGATCTGTCTTAGCTGGTTGCTGGGTACGGAGGTAATAAAATCATACTTGCCTTCCTGAAATCCTTTAAGCGCTGCTTCCGAGGATGGAACGATGTCAATGATCAGAGAATCGATATAAGGCATTGCCTGTCCGGATTTATCTTTCCCGTAATAATCTACATTTTTATATAAGGCATAATGGGTTTTAGTACTGGTTTTTTCATCCAGTATAAACGGCCCTGCGCCCACGTTGCAATTTTCTTTCATGGAATCGTACGCGCTTTTATTAAGGATAGAAGCAACCGGGTTGGCAAGGATTTCAAGGAAAATGTTAGGGGAGTTTAAAAGTTCAATCGAAAAAGTATAATCGTCTATCACCTTAAATCCTTTGAGTTCGGAAGGCTTCTTTTGAGTGCTGGCTGTATAAAACTCGTTAGCTCCAACGATCCTGTCTTTACAAACGGTGTGAAAATGCACATTCCCGGGCCTGTCGGTACAAAGCAATTCAAACGTGAACTTAACATCTTTGCTGGTAATTTCAGCGGCTTTACCCGCTAATGGTCCGCAGTTCTGGAATTTCACACCCTTTCTCAAATGGAAGGTAATGGTTTTTCCATCGGCAGAAACTTCCCATTTTTCGGCCAAACCAGGCGTAATGCTTAGGTCTTTCGGGTTAATTTTAACGAGTCCTTCGTATATCTGGGAGGCAATCAGCCCTTCTACTGCGTTTGTGAGTTTATGAGGGAAAATACTGCTTGGAACAGTTACTTCCGCTATTCTGATGACCTTATTTCCACCCTTGAATGAAGTATCGCCGCTACCCTGCGAATCCCCGCCTTTACAGGAAGGCAGCAAAGCAGATAATACAATGGCAATGGTGCAAATAAGAGAAATTCTCATAAATTTAAAATTTAATTAACAAAACTAACCATTTTACTTTAAAATAAAATGCATTTTAAATGAAAATATATTTTGTTATTCAAAAATATCGTTATAATATTGCAGCGCTAAGAATCTTAGATGAGTCGATGAAAAATTTTGTTTTATATCTTTTTTTCCTGTTTGTAAGCGCGGATTTAATCCACGCGCAGGGCGGAGTTATCATATTAGAAGGTAATTACCAGGGGAAGAATTTGTATGTTCAAAATCCCTTCGGAAGCGGTGGCGTTGGTTTTTGCGTTACCGAGGTAAAAGTTAACGGTAATATTACTACCGATGAAATCAACTCCAGTGCCTTTGAAATTGATATGAAACCTCATAAATTAAACATTGGGGACAAGGTTGAGATCAAGATTTTCCATAAAGAAGACTGCAAACCTAAAGTATTGAACCCTGAGGTATTAAAACCAAAAAGTACTTTTGAAGTAGTAAGCATGACTGCTGATAAAGAAGGAACTATAAAATGGACCACTAAATCGGAAACCGGGAAACTTGCTTTTGCCGTTGAACAGTTCCGATGGAACAAATGGGTAAAAGTAGGTGAAAAAGAAGGTAACGGCACGCCAACAAGTAATGAGTATTCTTTTAAGGTTGAGCCGCACAGCGGTAAAAACCAGATCCGCGTTCGCCAGACAGATTATAGCGGTCAGCCCCGTTTAAGCAAGCCGGTTGATTTTGTTAGCGATAAGCCTGAAGTGGAGTATGCGCCAATCAAAGCGAGCAAAGACATCAATTTCTTTCAAAAAGGAAAATCTGATAAGCCGATGGAAACCATGTATGAAATATTTGATCAGTACGGTAATGTTGTAAAAAAAGGATTTGGCTCCAAGATAGATGTGAGTAATCTGGCAAAAGGAGGATACTTTCTTAACTACGATAATAAAATGGGTGAGTTTGTAAAAAAATAAACCGCTCGAAAAAATTTGAAACCCTCTTCCCAACGAAGGGGGTTTTTTGTTTTAATAAACTAAATTTGCAGTATGTATACAATAACAGTTAACGGCGCTTCAGTTTTCAAAACGGAAATTGTATCAAACGGATCCTCTTTCGAAGGCAAACTGAACGAAAAAGCTGTAAAAGGAGATATTATAAAGATTAATCCTTATCAGTTTCATATTATTCATAATAATACCTCCTATAACGTAGATGTTATTAAATTAAACACCGAAGAAAAAACCATGGTGGTGAAAATAAACTCGGTAAAATTTAATTTACAACTTAAAGATAAATACGATGAATTACTTCATAATCTCGGACTGGATAACCTGGCTTCTAAAAAAGTTACGGATGTGAAAGCCCCGATGCCCGGTATGGTGCTGAAT
>JACDDR010000032.1:0-33824 GCA_013816895.1 Bacteroidota bacterium | reverse complement strand
AAGGTGCCCAGGTGAAAAAAGGCGATGCGCTTATTGTTCTTGAAGCGATGAAAATGGAAAACATTTTAAAAAGTCCTGCCGATGGAGTGATAAAAAAAATAAATGCCATTAAAGGCAATGCAGTCGAAAAAAATCAAATCTTAATTCAATTTTAGAATGAGTGGACGCAGAGAATTTTTAAAAAAATCGGGATTACTTGGCCTTACAGCTTTTACAACCCGTTTAATGTCGGAAGATAAAATTACAGCTCTTCAAAAGATTGGAGCGCATGCTAACGAAGAAAAATCTTTTTCCCTTCCAAAATTACCCTATGCTTTTGATGCCATGGAACCCTTTATTGACAAGCAAACCATGGAGATTCATTACACGAAGCATCATCAGGCTTATGTAGACAAATTGAACGCAACGCCTTCTACAAACATTGATTTTTCCAGTGATGATGCAACCAAATGTTCGCACATTGATAAAACAACATCCGCGGTTATACGAAATAATTTAGGCGGCCATTACAATCACAGCTTATTCTGGTCATTATTAAAGCCAAATCCTGAAGTATATAAAAACATGGCTGAGGGAAAGTTGAAAGAAGCGATCAATAAAGAATTTAAATCTTTCGAAGAGTTTCAAAAGCAGTTTGCCGATAAGGCATTAAAAGTTTTCGGAAGCGGCTGGTGCTGGCTTATTGAAAAAAACGGTAAGCTTGCAATTACTACAACTCCCAACCAGGATAATCCTTTGATGAATCTTGATGTTGAAAAAGGAAAGATTATTCTATGTCTTGATGTTTGGGAGCATGCGTATTATTTAAAATATCAAAACAAGCGCGCAGATTATATCAGTAACTGGTGGAATGTGGTTAACTGGAATAAAGCCGAAGAGCTTTTTGGTGCAAAATAAATCTCTCGCAGATTACGCCGAATACGCAGACGGGAAAAACAAAATCAGCGACATTAGCGCTATCTGCGCGAAATAAAAATTATGACACACAAGAATTTTAAAAACATCGATCGCGTTACTTACGGTCGCGGCGCCTTCTCACAGCTTGCGGCTACGGTAGAACCTATACGATCTGAAAACAAAAATTATTTTGTTTACCTGGTAGATAATTATTTTAAAGAAAAACCATTAAGTAAAAATCTTCAGAATAAATCGGAAGATCTTGTTTACTACATTGATGTTGATCCGCACGAACCAACCACTGAACAAATAGATCTGCTGCGCGATGAGATCCTTTCCAAAAAAGGTTTACCAAGCGGGGTCATTGGAATTGGCGGCGGAAGCATTATGGACATTGCAAAGGCACTTAGCCTGATGCTTACCAACGAAGGCTCCTCCACTCTTTACCAGGGATTGAATCTTATTAAAAAGCCAGGCGTGTACCATTTAGGTGTTCCTACCATTAGTGGCACAGGAGCCGAGGTGTCGATGACGGCGGTACTTACCGGACCTGAAAAGAAACTTGGTTTGAAATGCGACTGGACTGTTTTTAACCAGGTAATTCTTGATCCTGAATTGATTGCTTCAGTTCCGCGCGACTGGTGGTTTTATACGGGCATGGATACCTACATTCATTGCATCGAATCGCACAATGGCATCCGCAATAACGCTTTCAGCCTTGCTTACGGCGATCAGTCCCTTCATTTGTGCCGCGAAGTTTATTTGAACGATAAGGCAGGGCAAACGCCAGAGAATAATGACAAACTAATGGTAGCTTCTTTAATGGGAGGCTTAAGCTTAACGTACAGCGAAGTTGGAGTATGTCACGCTATCAGTTATGGTTTATCAAAAATACTGGGCACGCGTCATTGTTTAGCCAACTGCATTATCTTCCAGCATCTCGAAGATATTTACCCCGAAGGTGTTGCTGAATTTAAGCAGATGATAAAAAAACACGGCATTTCTCTTCCCAAAAATTTAAGCAAAGCATGGGACGATGAAACCCTTACAAAAATGGCAACCGTTAGTTATAATCTACCGTTCATGTGGAATCATGCACTTGGCGATAACTATAAAGAAATTGCTACGATGGATTATATTAAGGATTTGTTTAGAAGACTTTAATCCGGGGATCGCGAATCCGTAAAAGGAGAATTTAAAATAGTTTCATTTGGTTTTTTTTGTCTGCGAAAATTTTCTAAATTAGATACGCAAAGTTCAGACACTTCTTTAAAAAATAAGCCTATGAAAAAAATTTACATTGCCTGCATTTTCCTCTTTTTATTTATGGTGAATGGTTTGACTGCTAACCACGCAAACTCAAGCAGCAATAACAAGTTATCATTAGTATTAACAGCTACGGTAGTACAAAGCAATATTACATGCAACGGGCAGTGTAATGGATCGGCCACCGTGATCGCCTCAGGAGGCGCATCTCCCTATAGTTACCAATGGATTCCCATACCCGCGTCCACACCTTCTGTAAATGGATTATGCGGAGGCTCTTATACAGTAATTGTGACCGATGCCTCAAGTGCAACCGTTGCAGTTGTTTTTACTATTACCCAGCCACCACCAATGAACCTTTCATCATCGGCAAGCTCCAGCATTTGCCCGAGCGCATGCAAAACCTTAACGACAAATGCTTCCGGCGGAACACCACCTTATACTTACGCCTGGCAACCCGGCAACATCAACGGCAGCACAATTACCGTGTGTCCTTCGCTTGCTACAACTTATACCGTTATTGCAAACGACAGCTACAGTTGTTCAATAACAAAAACTATTACCATAAGCATTACCAGTACCGTTGCCAATGCCGGCTCCACTCAAAGTATCACCTGCGTTAATGCCACAGCAATGTTGAACGGTTCTGGTTTAAGCACTTATAATTGGGCGGGACCGGGAATAATATCCGGCGCTACAACATCAAGTCCTACCGTAGGTTCGGCGGGTGTGTATTCGTTAACCGGCACTAATGGCGGTTGTTCATCAAACACGGCAACAGTAATGGTGTTTATGAATACTGTTCCACCAAGCATTACCATTGCAAGCAGTTCGAGCACAGTGTGCGCCGGTAAATCCGTAACGCTTACCGCTAACACCACGGCTAACTGCACCTATAGCTGGAGTAACGGTTCTAATACCCCTGCTACAGTAGTGAGTCCAACAAGTTCAACATCCTATACAGTTGTTGCAACAAACCTATCCAATGGCTGCCAAGGTTCTGCATCTCAGGGTATAGGTGTCAGCCCTTCGCCAACCGTTAGTGCCAACAGCGCCACGGCCTGTGTGGGCGCTACCGGATGTTTAAATGCGTCGGGCGCCAGCACTTACACATGGACAGGGCCCTGCGGGTTTAACTCCCTTCAAGCATCACCATGCTTTGCTTTCAACATGGGATGCGCCTGTACTTTTTCTGTAAAAGGAGCCCTGGCGAATGGTTGCTCCAATACAGCAACGGTTTGCTTAGCTATTATTGCGCCGCCGGCAGTTTCAATCATGACATCCAATAGCATAATCTGCGTTGGCCAAACGTCAACGCTTACCGCCAATGGTGCCATCACATACACCTGGAGCACAAACTCATCAGCAACAAACATCGCGGTATCACCAACAGTTAACACCAGCTATACCCTAACAGGCACGAGCGGACAGGGCTGTCCGGCAAGCGTTGTTTACACTCAAAGCGTGTCAGCCTGCGCAGGAATTAAGGATGCGGCGGATAATGAAAATGATCTTATTATTTATCCCAATCCTTCGGCAGGCGCTATTATTATAAATATAAACATTCCGGCAGGCGTAGTTGTTTATAACGGAACAGGCAAAGAAGTGCTGCTTGGTAAACTTAAAGCGGGAACAAACAATATAGATTTAAGCGACCAGCCTAAAGGAATTTATTTTGTAAAATGCGGGAGCGTTATAAAGAAGGTAATAAAAGAATAGCGGATAAGTTAAACTTCCTCGTAAATACGCGAAACCTCATCCAGCACTTCAAGAATTTCAGACGAAGAAAGTAAAGAAACAAGTTTTGTGCGCGACTCTTTAAAGTTAGGTATACCCCTGAAGTAATTACCGTAATGGCTTCTCATTTCAATTGTGCCCAGCCTGTCTCCCTTCCACTCAACCGACTTTAAAAGATGAGCCTTGCAAACTTCTACGCGGTTTTGAATGGTTGGTGCAGGAAGATGCTCTCCGGTTTTAAAAAAGTGTTTTATCTCGTTAAAGATCCAAGGATAACCAATAGCCGCGCGACCGATCATAATGCCATCAACGCCATACCTGTTTTTATACTCAAGCGCTTTTTCAGGACTAACAATATCTCCATTTCCAAAAATTGGAATTTTAATGCGTGGATTATTTTTTACCTGTGCAATATGCTCCCAGCGCGCTTCGCCTTTATACATTTGCGCGCGCGTACGACCGTGAATCGTTAGTGCTTGTACGCCCACGTCCTGAAGGCGCTCAGCCACCTCCATAATGTTTATGCTTGAATCGTCCCAGCCAAGCCGTGTTTTTACCGTTACGGGAAGCCGGGTGGATTTTACAACAGCTGTAGTTAAACGGATCATCAGATCAATGTCTTTTAATACGCCAGCCCCGGCGCCTTTGCAAACCACTTTTTTAACCGGGCAACCAAAATTAATATCAAGCAAATCGGGATTGGTGGCATCCACTATCTTCGCGGAAAGAGCCATGGCCTCTTCATCACCGCCAAAGATCTGTATCCCGATGGGACGTTCATAATCAAAAATATCAAGTTTCTTGCGGCTCTTTATGGCGTCGCGAATTAATCCTTCACTGCTGATAAATTCGGTGTACATAAGATCCGCGCCATATTGCTTGCATACATATCGAAAAGGCGGATCACTCACATCCTCCATAGGAGCGAGCAATAAGGGGAATTCGGGCAACTGAATATTTGCAATTTTTACCAGGCTGTAAAGATAGGGAAATAAAGAAAGCGGCGAAAGTGAAGGTATGTTAAGGCTTCCCGGCCTTAGCGCCGTCGTAAGCCCACTTCAGATAAATGGCGCCCCAGGTAAAGCCCCCGCCAAATGCGGAAATAATAAGATTGTCGCCTTTTTTTAACTGGCGTTCATAATCCCATAACAGTAGCGGTATAGTGCCGGCAGTTGTATTTCCGTAACGCTCGATGTTCATCATTACTTTTTCTGGTCCAACACCCATGCGCGATGCAGTGGCGTCGATAATGCGCTTATTTGCCTGATGCGCGACAAGCCATTGTACGTCTTCGGCTTTGAGGTTGTTTTTCTCCATGATGCTGGCGCTTACCTCAGCCATGTTATAAACAGCGTGTTTAAATACCGTTTGTCCTTCCTGGTGAACGTAGTGCATTTTATTGGTAACCGTATCAATGGAAGAAGGATTAAGCGATCCGCCTGCTTTCATATGAAGATGAGTCACGCCGTTTCCATCGGAATGTAATAAGAAATCCTGCACGCCCATGCCGTCTTCCGTTGGCTCAAGTAAGATGGCTCCGCAGCCATCACCAAAAATGACGCAGGTGGTGCGGTCTTCGTAATCAATGATCCTGCTCATCATATCGGCACCAACAATCACTACTTTTTTATAACGGCCCGTTTCAATAAACTGGGAACCTGTTACAAGTGCGTAAATAAAACCCGAACATGCCGCTGAAAGGTCAAAGCCCCAGCACTTGGCTCCAACGCGTGCGCAAATTAAATTGGCAGTTGCCGGAAAAACCATATCGGGGGTAACTGTGGCGCAAATTAAGAGATCAATTTCAGAAGGATCAATGCCGCGTTTTTTACAAAGAAATTTCACTGCCTCCACTCCCATATCTGAAGTGGCCTTTTTGGCATCCTTCTCAATATGGCGCTGCTTAATGCCAGTGCGTGTTGTTATCCATTCATCCGTAGTATCAATTATCTTTTCAAGATCGGCGTTGGTAACAATGTTATCGGGTAAATATCCTGCAACAGCAGTAATAGCAGCTCTGATCATTATTGAAATACTTGTTTTATTTTTTCATCGAGCTTTACATGTATCATTTCTTTTGCAAGAACCAATGCGTTTTTAAAAGCAAGAGGAGTGGATTTGCCGTGAAGGATTAATACATTAGAATTAATTCCCAGGATGGGCGTTCCACCGTAAGTTTCGTAATTGAACCTGTCGAAAAATTCATCGTTCCCCTTACGGGCTTTGATCATTTTATAGAACTGTTCTGCGTTTTTTAGAACAACATTTCCAACAAAACCTTCGCAAACAATTACGTCTGCCTTATCTCCATAAATATCATTACCCTCAACGTTACCTACAAAATTAAAATCCTTTGAATCTTTCATCAGGTTATAGGTTGCCTGTGCAACAAGGTTACCTTTTTCGGCTTCTTCACCAATGTTAAGAAGACCTACTTTCGGTTTTTCAATTTTATAAATTTCCTTGGCCCAGATATTTCCCAAAATACCAAATTGATACAATACATCTGGCTTGCAATCGGCGTTGGTTCCAACATCGAGAATGATGCCAAATCCACCGTTTTCTTTTGGGAGTGGGCACGTTATGCACGGCCTTATTACGCCCGGCACTGCCTTCACGGTAAACATGGCTCCTACAAGCATTGCTCCTGTATTACCGGCACTCACAAAAGCGTTAATGTGATTTTCCTTTAAATGTTTAAAACCAAGAAATATGCTGCTGTTGGGTTTCTGAGAAAAAGCCTTTGTTGGATGCTCGCCCATTTCAATCACTTCCGTGGTATGAACATAATCGAACTGATTGGGATCAATATTGTTGGAAGCGAAATATTCCTTTGCCAGGTTGCTATCACCAAACAAAACCAGTTTTACATCCGGAGGCATTTCTTTAGTGGCAAGAATCAAACCTTCGAGGCAGTTCTTTGGAGAATGATCTCCGCCTAAAATATCAAAACCGATTTTCATCTATTTAGTAACAACTTTGGTTAATACAGACTACAATAATACAATTTTAAAACACCTTTAAAAAACAAAAAGCAGGTTTTTGGCCTGCTTTTTTAACTATACTAATTAACAATTATGCCTGTGCTTTTTCCATTACTACTTTTCCTTTGTAGTAAAGTTTTCCTTCAAACCAATGAGCGCGGTGCATCAAGTGCGCTTCGCCTGTTGTAGCATCTTTAGAGATGGTCATTGAAGGCGCTTTATAAGTAGCACGACGTGAATCTCTGCGTGAGCGCGATAGTTTTCTTTTTGGATTTGGCATGGTTTCTGAATTTAATTTTTATTATTCTTTTTTAATTTATTAAGTTGTTCCCACAAGGGGTTTATTGGCTCTTCCTTTTTAGCGTCGGAGCTAATGCTGTTTAGTTTTTCCAGTGTTTCGTAATCGCACTTAAAGCTTTCTTCATCCAGCTCACAGGGCACCTTACGCACAGGCAGTGCTAAAACTATATATTCATAAATGTACTGAGCAACATCAAACTCATCCTCTCCTTCTGGTATCACCAATATTTCATCGGTGCTTTCATCAGGGTTTCCGTGTTTTATCACCAGGACTTCTTCGGCTTCAACCGGGAAATCAAAGTCTTTCAAACAGCGGTCACACTCTACGCCAACTGTACCATTTATTTCAAAACTCATCTGCAACAGATTGTTTTGTTTGGTAAGGATTGCCAGAACATGGAGGTTGGCCCTTTGTATCTCACTACTTTCAATACTCGTAAAGAACTTATCAGTAACATCGAATTCAAATTCATGAATTCCTACAGGTAAGCCGGCAAATTGAATTATGTACTGACTTTTACCCATTCCTTTTAAAGGGACACAAAATTACTGTTTTTAAGTTAATTAGCAAAGGTTTTCCTTTAAAATAAAGGGGGGTTCTGTCTTCGCCACCGCATATCTTTATTTATGGCATAAAAAAAGCCGTCAGCTTGTGGCCAACGGCTTAAATAAATCTTTAAAACCTATTTGTGAGTTTTTTCGCTGCTTACAGTTAATTTTCTACGTCCTCTTGAACGGCGTGCTGCTATTACACGGCGACCATTTGCAGAAGCCATACGCTCTCTGAATCCATGTTTGTTTTTTCTTTTGCGTTGCGATGGTTGGAAGGTACGTTTCATCTTATTATATGTTTAATGTGTTAATGTTCTTTTTAAAATGGATTGCAAATATACGGGGTATTTCCATTCTGAACAAATTTTTATTGGAAAAAAGGCTAAAATACCCCTGTATCATTACAATTTAATGACAAGTTTAAGGATTTTAGCGCTAATTTTGCAGTCTATTATGGCAAAAAGAGGTGGCAGAGGGCACGGACCCACTAATTCCGATTCAGACGAACTTCCAAAGGCAAAGCTCAGCCTGGCAAACTTAAAAAAATCTTTACGTTTATTTTCCTACCTGAAAAGACAAAAATGGCAGTTTTTGATGGGGATGATCTTTTTGATTGGAACCGCTTCTGTTGGTTTATTATTCCCGGTAAAGGCAGGGGCACTCTTTGGTTTTTTTGACAACAGCCCTGAACATCTTTCTGAAAACCAGGGCAAACTTGCGCACCTCGGAATTACATTGCTGATCATCTTATTAATACAAGGTGTGTTTTCTTTTGGAAGAGTTTATTTTTTTACACTCGTTACTGAAAATATTTTACAAGGCTTACGCAACGATACCTTCAAGCGATTAATACAAATGCCCATGGGTTTCTTTTCAAAAAACCAGGTAGCGGAATTAAGCAGCCGCATGGCAACAGATATTAATGTTATTTCAGAAGCCTTTACCATTAACATCGCTGAACTCATAAGGCAAAGCATTGTAGGCGTTGGCGGACTTGTGTTGATGGTGCTTTTAACCGAATGGGAAATTGCGAAATGGTTTATTTTTATTATTCCACCGCTTACCATTGTTTCTATTTTATTCGCGAAAAAAATCAGAAAATATTCGAAAAGTTTTCAGGACAAAATCGCAGAAGCAAGTGTTATTGTTGGCGAAGTGTTATCTGGCATTTCCAATGTAAAAACGTTTACCAACGAAGCGTATGAGTTAAAACGTTATACCGAAAAAACAACCGATATTAAAAATTTTGGATTCAAATACGGAGTTTTTCGCGGAACTTTTTTTGCCTTTGTGATTACATTTGTTTTCGGAACAGTGTTCTTTATTCTTTACATCATGGTTCAGATGGTGATGAATAAAACACTTACAGCCGAGCAATTCGGGCAATTTTTAATGCTGGCTCTTTTTGTGGCAGGATCATTGGGTGGACTTCCCGAACAAATCGCGTCCATACAGCGCGCGCTTGGAGCCACTGATCGCGTATTTGAATTAATTGACAGCGACATTGAGAATATTGAATTGTTTCAGAGTAATGTTGTTGCAACACCGTCTAAAGGTGAAATCGAATTTAAAGATGTTTCTTTTAATTATCCCACCCGTCCCGATTTTGAAGTTTTAAAATCTATTTCTTTCAAAGCCAGCTCTGGGCAAACCGTTGCGCTCGTAGGCAGCAGCGGATCAGGTAAATCAACCATTGCAAGTCTTATTTTACGTTTTTACGACCCGCAGCAAGGCACGATAGAAGTGGATGGAAAGAACACCAAAGAATATCAACTCACCGAACTCCGAAAACAAATTGCCATCGTTCCGCAGGATGTAATTTTATTTGCAGGAACCATACGCGATAATATAGCCTATGGCAAGCCAAATGCTACAGATCTTGAAATAGAAGAAGCCGCCAGGAAAGCCAATGCTCTTGATTTTATAAATTCTTTTCCTGATAAATTTTTAACCCTTGTGGGTGAAAGAGGAATACAATTATCGGGCGGACAACGTCAGCGAATTGCGATAGCCCGTGCAGTTTTAAAAAATCCGAGTATCTTAATCTTAGATGAAGCTACCAGCAGTTTGGACAGCGAAAGCGAACAACTTGTTCAGGAAGCCCTGGATAAGCTGATGGTAGGCAGAACCAGCATTGTTATCGCTCACCGTTTTTCTACGATCCGCAACGCTGATAAAATTGTTGTGTTGCAAAAAGGAGTTATACAGGAAAGCGGAACACATCAGCAGTTAATTCTTAACGAAGCGGGGTTGTATCACAAGCTGAGTAAAATGCAGTTTGAGTTATCTTAGAGATCGGCCTTTTCAAATTTACCGTCAGCAAACGTAAAATATTGCGTGATAATTGCCTGTCTCTTTTCGAGATATTCTTTATACTCAGTTGCGGAATTTTTTCTATCGGTCATTACCTTCTCAAAGTTACCATTCATCTCAATAAGCAGTTCGGTAGATTCTCTCACAGCATGCGAACCTCCGGCAGAAGCAGTGAGGTAATCCACCAGCTTGTGTTTAACGCAATAATTCACAAACAAAGGATTCGCTTTCTGATTGACAAGAATTCTTACTCCGCAAACCTCAGCCATTGAGAGATCAAGTACATCATCAAAAAAATAGGCCACTTCCGATGGCTGTATTTTTTCTTTCTCACAAATAAAATTGAGCGCGTCTATTTTATTGTTGGCCGCTTTAAAAACCGAATAATGAAAACATTCCCGCTTGCTAAAATAAAAAGCCGTTTCATTTTTTTCGCCACTGATAATAGCACTTAAAGGCAAACTGTTGTTTTTTAAATAAAATGAATATCTCAGCAGATTTGTTCCCATGCTGTCTACCTCGCTAAACGTGCTGCTCCCGTTACCGGATTTTGCGCCGTTGTTAAATACGCCGTCCCAATCATATATGACGGCGCGAATATTCTTAAGCTTTGCCTTAAGCTCATCAAAAGGTGTTACAAACCTTGCTCCCAGCGAGAGATATATGCGTTCAGTTTCTGTCATAAAAAAAGCCCCGCTTAAACAGGGCTAAATTTCTAGTTATGGTTAAGGTCCTGTATGTCCAGCATTCCAACAGGTTTTCCTTCGTTGGTCACAACAATGGTATCCACCTGTGTTTTTTTAAACAGGGCGTTGGCTTCGTTTAACAACACGTTGCCGTCAATAGTAATTGGCTCGCGGTATTCAAGGTCGCTTAATTTTTTATTAAGTATGTCCCGTCCTTTATCCATGATTAATTTTCGAAGAGAACCGTCTGTAAATACGCCTTTGATGCTTCCGTCCTTTTTTGTAACCGTAATGGCGCCAAAATTGAATTCAGTCATTTTAATAATGGCATCTGTAATGGAAGTGTCTTCGTTCACAACAGGATTTACGCCATTGATCGCCTCTCTTACTTTAACCATCATCATACGCGTATCCATAAAGAACTGATCGGTACCCAATGTTGTAAAGTTATTTTCAGTGAGTTGTTTTAATATTTTTAGCGGCACAGTGATAGTGTGTACGCCAATATTTATAGCATTGCGAACATGTTCGGCGGTTCTTACCGAAGAGAACATTATTTTAGTATCGTATCCGTAAATATCAACCGCATCAACACACTGCTGCACTAAGGCAAGGGCATCGTGTCCCTGATCCTGTAAGCGTCCAACAAGCGGGCAAACATACGTTGCTCCGGCCTGCATAGCCATATAAGCCTGCTGAAGGGTGTAAACAAGGTGTACGTTCACAAGGTATCCTTTGTCGCGCAGCATTTTACAAGCGCGAACTCCTTCAAGAGAAACCGGAATTTTAAAAACAGTTTTGTTAATGTCAAGTCCTAATTTAATCTGGCGCTCGGCTTCTGCAAGAACTTCTTCCGCTGTATTTCCAAGTGCTTCTATCTGCAAGACAGGAACTATTTTACTGAGTTTTACAATCGTTCCATCAATATCAGTGATCCCTTCCTTTTGCATAAAGGTAGGTGTAGTGGTTAAGCCATTTAAAAAACCAAGTTTAAAGCCTTCTTCAATTTCCTTTAAGTTGGCTGAGTCTAAATATAATTCCATAGTTAATTTTAAAAATGTAAAGAAACGCAAAAAAAATGAATATTACTGCAAATGGCTGAAAGGAGTGAGCGTTAGAGCTTGCCAAAAATGCTTGTTGTAAGTTTAGTTTTGCGTCGTGATTTTTTGAGTTTCCCTCCGGCCGGATTTGTAAGTCAGTTCTACGTAATATTCGCCATTACAGAACCCTTCGAGGCTGATGCTGATTTCCCTGCGTGAAATATTTTTAAGTTCACTCACTTTCATTCCTTTTGAATCAATAATGCTATAAGACTGAATTTCTTCGTCTTTGCTTTTCACCGTTGTTTTGTCATGTGCAGGATTGGGATAAAACGTGCTCTTGAAAGAAGATTCATCATTTTTCTTTATTCCTGCCGGCACAAAATAGTTATCAATGGCAGTAACAATATTCGTTGAATCTGAATAATCAAAAATGTATTTTTTTATAGAGTACAGGATGGAATGTGAACTTCCCCCTACCACAACCACGTACGTCATCGGAGAAGCGCTGGTATATGCTGCGAGCTCCGCAGAGCAATTATCGAATCCTGCATCCAGCGCTGTGCCTACTATTGGTGTTACGTTATTAGCGCAGGTGTTTCCGGCAAAAAAATCCATGTAAAAAACTTTGAATTTCCCCGGGTGACTTGATGTGTATTTTGTTTTTAAAGAGGTGAAAAAACTTATCGCATCGGTGCAGGACGAACAACCCATACCGAAAATGAGTGCCACTACCTGGTTGCTGTCAAGATGTCCATACAGCGTATGCGCCTTTCCATTGCAATCTGTTTTCGACCAGTTAGGACAAGCGCTTACCTGTGAGTTTACCTTAAAGGCAAACAAAAAAAACATTAACCAGATTATGCCTTTTATTCTCATTTTTAATCAGAAAAGAAACCTCTGTTTTTCAACAAAGGCTTCTTATTTATTATTTTGAAACAATTAATTTTTTAGATGACAATCCTTCAGAAGAATTTAACGTTACGTTATAAACACCCGCGTTTAGTTCGCTTGTATTTATTTTTAATTCATTTGAACCGCTTTCAAGATTAACCGTAATGGTTTTTACCCGCTGTCCGATTGCATTATAAATAGTCACTGAACCTGTTTGATTTCTGGTTGAGTTTACTGAAAGAATTGCTTCGGTACTTGCGGGATTAGGATAAACTCCTGAGATCATCTGTACGTTTCCGTTGTGTTCTTTAATCCCAACACCAGGGTTATAAGAAACAGTAAACGCAAGGGTATCATTGGCGTTGCTGATATTAAACACCTTGTAACGTATTACATAATTTCCAACATTAGTTCCTTCTGCCAGGTAAAGCGAGAAAGGTTGAGAATTAGCGAAGGAATTATCCGCATATGGAAAGGTTGTGCTGGTTTGTCCCGATGCTGCGAGAATAGTATAATCCGAAGGAGTCGGACTGTTTACATTGCTTGCGAAGCAGGAATATCCAAAACAAAAGTAAGTATTCGGCGTGGTGGAACTACCGTCTAAAATTAATGTTGGGCTGTTAAATACTACCGACCGGAGAACACTGAATGTTTGCGTATTAGCCGCGTTGTTTTTTATTTTAATTTTTGTGTTGGTGTTTCCGCCGGCAACCGTAGCCTCGGTTAAATTGCCGCCATTGGTAACCGTAACAGTGTTTACACCGGCATTGTTGGTTTTATAAATCGAAAAGCTCTGAGCAGATAATCCAGCTGTTAAGCAGATAAAAGCTAAGATGGTAATTTTTTTCATTGTGGTTTTTGATTAATTGAATGTGAATAAAAAATAAAAGCTGACCGTTTAGCCAGCTTTTATTTTAAACAGAATGTATTTTATTTGTTAACAGTTAACTTTTGTTTAACTGAACCATTAGCAGTAGCAACGTTTACAAAGTAAACACCGGCTGCCCAATTTTCAGTATTGAAAGAAATAGTATTAACACCTGCATTGTAGTTAGCAGATTTCAAAGTGTAAACTTCCTGTCCGATAGCATTCAGAACAGAAACAGAAACTGATTCGTTCTGACGAAGATCTACAGAAAGATTAGTTGTGCCGGCCGTTGGGTTAGGATAAATGTTTACAGCGTTAATATTACCGGCTGTAACAGCACCAATACCAACTGAAGCTGAAGACTTGTAAAGTTTGGTTTCACCTGTTCCATACTGTCCGTTTGAAGTGATGATAGGAGATCCTCCTGATTTTAAAGAGTAACCACCAACACCGTAACCTGAATTTACACCATCACCATAAGCATCACTTACAACAAGCTTGTAGCAAGTGTTAGCGCCGATAGTAAATGTTTTTGTATGTAAAAGTGTTCCTGAAGCAGCTAAGTCAGTAAATGGTCCGTCCTGTGAGATAATTGCGTTAGAAACTTCATTATATACAACCCATGAATCTTCAGAACCGTATTGATCCTGAGTGAAATCCATCTGCATGTTAATGCTGTTTGCGATAGCAGTAGTAAGAATGGTTGTTTTTGAACCAAGGTTATTAACTGCATTCTGATCATTGCTTCCGTTTACAGAAACAACATCAACGGTGATAGTATTAGAAGGAAGAGCTGTGAAATTAATTAAAGGAACTGTAACTGTTTGCGATGAAGTCATTGAGTTTACGTTACCGCTCCAGTTAATGGTACCAGTAGCAGTTCCATTCATAGAATAAGAAAACACAGCGCTTGTTACAGGAGTGCTTCCCATGTTTGTAAATTTGAAAGAAGAAGCAAAGTTACTTCCTGAACAAACAAACGGGTCACATGCCATGTTAGTAGTAGCAATGTCAAGAGCATTCGCAAAACCAGAAAGCATTACAGGACCGTTAGCGCCTGTAATTGTTGGCCTGTCTGTTTCAGTTACAAACGCCGCTAACTCGAGGTTACCAAGTAAGCAAGGATTGGTTTTACCGGCAGCACCATAAGTTGCAGGAATTGTATAAGTAGCGGTAGTCGTGAAAGTAGTTCCCATTGTAGTAACCGGAATAGTAATTCCATAAGTTGGAGTTAAACCCTTACGTAATACGTGGTTATGATTGTATGAACCATCAGCATTATAGTTAGCAGCGTTATAATACGGAGTACCATAATTGTGCTGAGGCCCGATAACTTTGTCTTCTAATAAAAAGATAGTTAATGAGTTTGTTGAAACAGGACTGTTTGCAGTATAATAAACCTGCGCCACAACTGTTAACACACGCGTGTTCACGTCAACTGTTCCCTGCAAAGCAACATTACAGTATGAAGTCTGAGTAAGGATAGAGTTCACGGAAGTTGTCCATTTATTCCTGCCCTGAGCCATGCCATAAGGAGCGGCTGTTTGCTGAGCGGCGCTCGCTACAACTACACGGCTAATATCGCCCGCCGGGTATCCTGTTATGTTCATACCGGTCATACTGTTAATAGCTGTTCCTTCAGTAGTTTTCAAATCCGGCTCGCCAACAGCTACGTTAGCATAACCACCTGCATGGATATTGATTAATACAACTTTGGTCGGATTGGAATTTTTTATTGTGTTAGCAATCTGATGACCATCCGGACAGTATCCGCAATAAATTCCTGTAAACTCTTCCAATACAGCCGATTTATTCTGCGGCGTTGTGCTCACAGGTAATTGGGCCATAACACTTCCGGCAAAGGACGTTAAGGCAACTATCGTTAATAAATTTTTTTTCATGTGTTAAATGGATTTAATTAATTATTTAAACAAATATATCCATCATTTTTTAGTCCGTCAACTGCTGAGATGTTAAAATATAAAATCATTCTTGTAGGGCTATTGATGGGCTTCTTAGAATTTATTCCCACGTTTTGCCCTAAAAAAACAACTAAAAGATGCCTAATTTGGCGGTTTTTTGTTAAAAGACGCCGAAATACGACGTCTTTTGCCACTTTTCATGGTACTACGGGCTCTTTTTTTTCTCACAACTCCATAGATTATTACTTAATTTCGCGGCCTTAAATGTCTTTAATACAGAAACTGGACGGTATTTTTGATTCCCGCATTAACGATTTAAACCTAAGCCAAAACCACCGGTTGCAAGGTTTGAACGGATCTTCTTTTGCCTTTTTTATTCAATCTCTCTTTAATTCATCTAAAAAAAATATCATCATCATTGCCTCCGAACAGGAAAAGGCCGCGTATTTGCTAAACGATATTGAAGCACTGCTTAAAAACGAAAAAGTATTTTTCTTTCCGGAGACATACCGACAACCTTACCAGATTGAAAAAACAACCAATGCCAATATCCAGGAAAGAACAGAAGTACTGAACCTGGTTTCAAAAGATAATTTCAGCGGCATTGTTATTACTTATCCCAGCGCTCTCTGCGAGAAAGTAGCGGCCAAAAATAAATTAAACCAAAACACGTTACAGATCCGAAAAAAAGAAAAGTTATCCATCGATTTTATTTCTGAATTTTTACTTTCCTATAACTTCGAGCATGTTGATTTTGTTTTTGAACCCGGGCAATTCAGTATCCGCGGCGGAATCATAGATGTTTATTCCTTCGCCAATGAATATCCTTATCGCATCGAACTCTTCGGCAACGAAGTGGAGGACATTAAAACCTTTGATCCCGTAAGCCAACTCTCGAACGGCTCTTTTGCTTTTATCACCATAATCCCGAATATTAATTCAACCGTTTTTAATGAAGAGAAATCCATCTTTATTAATTATTTCAACGCATCTGATACCTTGTTGTTTTTTGATGATGTTGAATACGCTTACGATCTGTTTGATAAAAAATTTGACAAAGCTCAAACTGCTTTTCATTCCCATCATGGCGAAATAAAACAAGTTCCTCCTGAAAAATTGTATGCAACTTCAGAAGAACTGAAAAGCTTTGTTTCAACCTTTACCTGCTGGGAAACCGGCATCACCTCCAGCCTCAACGGTACACCCCTTTCTTTCAATCAGCAGCCGCAGCCTTCGTTCAACAAAAATTTCGATCTCCTCATCAAAAACCTGAAAGAGAACGTTACCAAAGGATACACCAACTTTTTTTTAACCGATAATACAAAACAGGCCGACAGGCTTATTACTATTTTCAACGACCTTCTTGCAAAAGAACACCGTACCTATGATACCCTCATCAGTTACGAAGCGCTTAACATTCACGAAGGGTTTATTGATCACGATCTTAAACTTGCTGTTTACACCGATCACCAGCTCTTTGAACGCTATCACCGCTTTAAACTAAAAGAATCCAAATACAAAAACGCAGAAGCATTTACCATAAAAGAAGTGCTCATGCTTAACCCCGGTGATTATGTAACCCATATTGATCACGGCATCGGGCGTTTTGCAGGTTTGCATAAACTTAACATCAACGGCAAGGAACAGGAAAGTGTAAAATTATTATTTAAAGATAATGATGCGCTGTATGTAAGCATTCACAGTTTACACCGCATCAGTAAATACAGCGGCAAAGAAGGTCATGTGCCCCGTGTTGACAAACTTGGAAGCACAACCTGGGCAACATTAAAACAAAAAACGAAGCGCAACGTAAAAGCCCTTGCTTACGATCTTATAAAATTATATGCAGAACGAAAATCCAAACCGGGACATTCTTTTCCGCAGGACAATTATTTGCAATATGAACTTGAAGCTTCTTTTATTTATGAAGATACGCCCGACCAGGTAAAAGTTACGGGCGATGTAAAAAAGGATATGGAGCGCCCGCATCCTATGGACAGGCTCATTTGCGGCGATGTAGGTTTCGGAAAAACAGAAATAGCGATAAGGGCCGCGTTTAAGGCGGTGTGCGACAGCAAGCAGGTTGCGGTACTAGTTCCCACAACAATTTTAGCCTACCAGCATTATAAAACATTTACCGAGCGCCTTAAAAATCTTCCCGCGAATGTGGAATACATCAATCGTTTTAAAAGCGCCAAAGAACAAAAAGAAATTGTTCAGAAATTGCAGGACGGAAAAATTGATATTTTAATAGGCACCCACAAACTTGTTGGAAAGGAAGTAAAGTTCAAAGACCTCGGGCTTCTGATAGTTGACGAAGAACAAAAATTCGGAGTAGGCGTTAAAGACAAACTAAAAACATTTAAATCAAGTATTGATACCCTTACATTAACGGCCACTCCAATACCAAGAACGCTTCAGTTCAGTTTGATGGGCGCCCGCGATCTTTCGGTGATTTCAACTCCACCACCAAACCGTTACCCCGTACAAACGGAGCTACATAGTTTCAGCGAAGAACTTATTCGCGACGCTGTAAGTTATGAATTGAACCGCGGCGGCCAGGTGTTTTTCGTAAACAACAAAGTAAGTAACATCGCCGAAATTGCAGGAATCGTCCAGCGCCTGGTACCCGACGCGCGCATTGCCATTGGTCATGGGCAAATGGAGGGTGACAAGCTGGAAGACGTTATGCTTGGATTTATGGAAGGCGATTACGATGTTCTGGTAGCAACTACTATTATAGAAAGTGGACTCGACATCAGCAATGCCAATACCATTATTATTAACGACGCGCAGAATTTTGGATTAAGTGATCTGCACCAGATGCGGGGAAGGGTTGGACGAAGCAATAAAAAAGCGTTTTGTTACTTGTTAGCTCCATCGCAAATAAGTTTAACTACCGAAGCACGAAAACGACTACGAGCAATCGTTGATTTCAGCGACCTTGGCAGCGGCTTCCAGATTGCCATGCGCGATCTTGATATCCGCGGCGCCGGGAATTTACTGGGCGGTGAACAAAGCGGTTTCATAAACGACATGGGCTTTGATACCTACATGAAAATTCTGAATGAAGCGGTTGATGAGTTGAAAGAAGAAGGCTGGTACAAAGAAATATCAGGGGAGGAAAGCAGTGACCTGGATAAATCAGTGTTCTCGCGTCAGTTTGTAAAAGAAACGGTGATCGATACAGATCTTCAATTATTGATTCCCGATCCCTATGTGAGCAGCCTTACAGAGCGACTCCTTCTTTACCGCGAACTTGACAACATTACCAAAGAAGAAGATCTTATACGATTTGAAACCAACCTTCGTGACCGCTTTGGGCCCGTGCCTGCCGAAGTTTCGGAACTTATACATGTGTTGCGACTCAGGTGGCACGCTATGAAACTTGGATTTGAAAAACTGACTTTAAAGAATGGAAAAATGATCGCTTACTTTATCAGCAAAAAAAACAGCGACTTTTTTTCTACTCCTATTTTTCACGCATCGCTTGCTTTTGCGCAGAAACATCCTAACCTCTGCCAGCTGAAAGAACAAAACAATAAACTATTACTTACCATAGAAGATGTAGCTTCTGTTAAACGCGCCTCAGAAGTTTTTTCAAGAATTGAAAGCCTGATCGTATTGCCACCGGTGATTTAGCAGATCATATCATTGTTTACGCTTATTATTGTAATTTTACTTTTAAATTTTCCGGTATCAGGCGCTCAAGATCTATATTAATTTTATTTATCCTTTTTGGTTATATCCTTCTGCAGTTCATGTGGTGGGAAATTCTCCTTGTAAAACAAACCGGACAAATTATCGACGGTAAGCAAAAATTGATCGAGCTTTCGGTTGCCGACCCTGCTGCAATTGAAACGCAGGTAGCCTCGCTGCATCAAAAAAAGCAAACACAGGTAATGATGGTGGTTGGAGAAGGAACTGTTTTTTTATTACTGTTGTTGTATGGTATTTATAAAGTGGTTCAGTCTCACCGAAAAGAACTGGCGCTGACCAACCAGCAAAAGAATTTCTTTCTAAGTATTACTCACGAATTAAAAACACCCATTGCAGCCACCAAATTACAGTTACAAACGCTTCAAAAATACAAACTGGATGAAGCGAAACAATCCGAACTGCTCGCCAACGCATTAAAAGAAACTGAACGGCTGAATTCTTTAATTGATAATGTTTTACTGGCAAGCCGCCTGGAATCGGGTGAATTTACGTTTCGTAAACAAAAAACCAACATCAGCGAGCTTCTCGAAAATTTATTACTTCGCTACTATAAACCGCAGCTGCAGGCTAACGAAATAAAAACAGCTATTGAAAAAGATATTTTTCTGAATATAGATGAAAATGTTTTTCCCTCTGTAATAACAAACCTGGTTGATAACGCTCTTAAATATTCCTTCGCTGAAAAAAATATTCACATAAGTTTAAAAAGAGAAAACTCTGAAATTATTTTTAGTGTAGCAGATACAGGCTGCGGAGTCAATGAAAAGGACAGCAAAAAAATATTTACCCGCTTTTACAGGGCCGGGAATGAAGAAACCCGCTCAGCAAAAGGAACCGGACTTGGCTTATACATCACGGATTACATCACCAAAAATCACCAGGGCGAAATTACTGTAAAACAAAATGTTCCTAAAGGCTCCATCTTTGAAATCCGTTTTTATGCTTCCTGATTTCTTTAAATACTTTGCATCTGTAATAGTCGGATTCTCTTTTGTCTCTTGCGGCTCGCCCAAACATTCCGCTGATAAAACCTCGATCAATTACTTCAAGGACTTAAAAAAAGACACTGCGGTTAGATATGCGCATCGTTTCGCTTTATCAGAAAACAACTATTGTAAAGTGATTTATGTTTTCGGTCATACTTCTCCAAAAGACACATCGGCTATTTTTGTTATTTTAAAAGATTCAACCCTCAAAAGCCTGCCAAATTCCAAAATAACATTATTTAAAAGCCCTTGTAAAAGAATTGCTTCCCTCAGCAGTATTTATACTTCCATGCTCTGCGCGCTCGGCGAACAACAGCACATTGTAGCCATTGAGAACATTGATTATTACAACAATGCCGATATATTAAGAAAATTTCAAAAGGGTGAATTGGAAGAACTTGTCCGATCACCAAAAATTGATGTCGAAAAAACAATCGTCCTTAACCCTGATATCATTTTTACTTTCGGAATGGGAAACCCGGAGAAAGACATCAATGCCAAGATTGCGCAGGCTGATATCCCAATGGTTATTACTGTTGATCATCTTGAAGAAACCCCATTGGCAAGAGCGGAATGGCTTAAATTTTTTGGCGCATTTACCGGAAAAGAAAAACAGGCCGATTCAATTTTTAAAGCCGTTGAAAAAAACTATTACGAACTTAAACAAATTGCCGCCGGCTCAAAAAATAAACCCACCGTTTTTAGTGAAATTAAATTTGGCGAGATTTGGTATGTGCCCGGTGGGAAAAGCTTCGCGGCCACATTGTTTAAAGACGCGAATGCAAATTATATCTGGAGAAACGATAATCAATCCGGCAGTCTTCACTTAAGTTTCGAAGAAGTTTACAATAAAGCTCATGAAGCCGATTACTGGTTGAACATGGCCTTGGTAAGATCAAAAAAAGAATTGTTTGGCCAGGAAAACCGTTACGCGGAATTCAAGGCATATAAGTCGGGCAAGCTCTTCAATAATATTAAAACTGTTAACACAAAGGGCTACAGCGATTATTGGGAAACCGGGATCCTTTATCCCAACCGGGTTTTAAGCGATCTTATTCAGATTTTTCATCCGGAATTGAAACCCGTAATTAAAAACGATTTGTATTATTACAGAAAACTAAACGAAAGTGAATAAAAATAATTACATAAAATTTTTATTGCTTCTCCTGTTATTTTTTGCGGGATGTTTCTTTAGTTTATTTTATGGTGGGAGCGAATCCTCAAATCTTTCCAACCTTTCTTCGGGTAACTTCATTTTCTGGAACATCCGTTTTCCTAAAACAGTAACCGCTGTTTTATCGGGAGCAACACTTTCTGTTTCCGGTTTAATTCTGCAAATAATTTTCCGGAATCCTCTTGCTGGGCCCTATGTACTCGGAATCAGTTCCGGCGCTTCTTTGCTTGTATCTGTTACAATTTTGTCGGGCTCTGGTATCGGACTATTCACTAATTATTTTTTAGGAAAAAGCGTTGTCGTCCTCTCTTCAATCGCGGGAAGCCTTTTAGTTACCTTTCTTATTCTATTCCTTTCAAAAAGAATCAGCAGCAACGTTATTTTGTTGCTGATAGGCTTAATGCTCGGCCAGGTATGTGGAGCGATACAAGGCGCACTTGAATATTTTGCCAATCCAAACGATCTGAAAAGTTTTGTGATGTGGAGCATGGGTTCATTATCAGGAACCACTAATTCCGACCTTTACATTTTTGTTCCGGTGTGTTTAATTTGTATGTTGTCGCTTGTGTTTTTTATTAAACCGCTTAATGCATTTCTGCTTGGGCAAAACTACGCTACCAACGTAGGCGTTAACTATTCACAAAACCGTTTTTATCTGATTTTAATTTCTTCCGTGTTAACAGGCATTACTACTGCTTTTTGTGGCCCCATAGCTTTTGTTGGAATTGCAGTGCCCCTGCTTTCACGAATGATCTTTGATACATCGCAGCAAAAAACACATTTGTTTTCCTGTATGTTAATTGGAAGTATTATTCTCTTATTTTCTGATGTCATTTGCCACACGTTTTCCAAAAGCTCTACTCTTCCCATTAATATGATCACCACTTTTGTTGGCGCGCCGCGGGTTATTTATTTACTGTTTAAAAACAAGCAATGGTAATGGCTGCAGGTATACAAATAAATGAAGCCAGCTTCGGTTATACAAAAAATAACCGGTTGATAAAGGTGCTGCAAAACATCAACCTGGCGTGCTCCCCCGGTGATTTTATTGGCATTGCCGGAGTTAACGGCAGCGGCAAGTCTACCCTTCTGAAATCTTTGTGCGGCTTATTGCCATTGCTGGAAGGCAACATTGTTATTAACGGAATTCCTCTTTCGCAAATTACAAATAACGATTTGGCAAAGCAGATTTCCATTGTTCTTACTGAAAAAATTTCAGGTTTTAATCTTACTGCTTTTGATGCTATTGCTGCAGGCCAGCTCCCATACACAAATATTTTTAACAGGCTCGAACCCGCTCACCTTGAAGTCATTCAACGTGCAGCTGAATTGTGCGGAATAAAAGATCATCTGCACAAACCTTTATCTGAATTGAGCGATGGGCTTTTTCAAAAAACCATGATCGCCAAATCCATTGCGCAGCAAACATCTATCCTTTTACTGGACGAACCAACGGCTTTTCTTGATTATGCAAGTAAACATGAGCTTTTTAAACTGCTTGGTAATTTATCTTCACAAAATCAAAAATGTGTTTTAGTAAGTTCACATGACCTCGATCTGATTTTAAAATATTGTAACAAAGTGTTGCTTGTAAAAGATTCCTCAGCTGAATTGCTGTATACACAGTCGGCCTACGGGCACAAAATTTTCACAGAGTTATCCGGTGGTTATCTATAAACTTACCAACATTGCCTTAATATTATCAATTTAAATTTATTTTTGAGGCCTATGGCGTTAATTGTAAAAAAGTCACAACTGCCCAATGCGGGCAAAGGTCTATACACCAGCACTCCGATTAAAAAAGGCGCTCAGGTTATTGAGTATTTAGGGGAGATCATTAACTGGAAAGAATACGAAAAGCGTGTTCTTGAAAATAAAGACGGCTATCTTTTTTTTATTAATAATAAAATCTGCATCGATGCCTTTCCCACTCCACAGCACAAAGCCCGCTACGCAAATGACGCTGCGGGACTTAGCCGCGTTAAAGGATTAAAAAATAATTGCGATTATGAGATCGTTGGCAAAAAGTGCTTCATTGTTTCGCGTCGCGATATTGAAGCCGGCGAAGAGATCTTTGTAAATTACACGAAAGAATACTGGGATTGTGTGCGTTATAATATTAAGCACGGTTTTAATAAAAAGTAATTTTCTTTTTCTATCTTCAATCCCTGTAAACATTGGGATTATCCGTGAGTAAATTTTTAATAGTCGGGCTTGGAAACATTGGTGAGGAATACGCGGAAACGCGGCACAACATCGGTTTTAAAATAGTTGATCACCTCGCATCCGAAGCCGGCATTAAATTTTCAAGTGACAGGCTGGCCGATGTAGCGCATCTTAAACACAAAGGCAAACAACTGGTGCTGATTAAGCCCACAACCTATATGAACCTCAGTGGTAAAGCAGTTAACTACTGGCTTCAATCCGAAAAAATAGATTTGGTGAACACGATGGTACTTGTGGATGAGCTCGCTCTTCCTTTCGGGAAAATCCGTATAGGGCCAAAAGGCAGTGATGGCGGACATAACGGACTTAAAAGCATACAAGAAACATTAGGTCATAGCAATTATATCCGGATGCGTTTTGGAATAAGCAATGAGTTCAACAAGGGTTCACAGGTAAATTATGTCCTGGGCAAATGGAGCGAAGAAGAATTGAAAACCCTCAGTGAGCGGATTAAGGTGGCGGCGGATGCTGTTAAAGCTTTTTCATTTATTGGTTTGCAGCGATGCATGAACGAATATAACAACAAATAAGTACGATGCTTTACGCAAATATAGTCGGGCAGCAGGAGGCGAAGGGTCGTTTACTCAAAATGGTACGCGAATCCCGCGTTCCGCACGCCCTGCTTTTCAGCGGAAAAGAAGGTAGTGGAAACCTCCCCGCGGCGCTTGCGTTTGCACAGCATTTGTATTGCAAGCAGCCTACCAGCTACGGCTCGTGTGGAAGCTGCATTTCTTGTAACAAGGTTGCCAAACTAATTCATCCTGATCTTCATTTCGTTTTTCCGATCGCGAAAAGTAAAGATGTTAAAAGCAGTAATGATCTGATAAAAGAATTCAGAGAGGCATTTTTACATCAGCCTTATTTAAGTCTTAACGATTGGTTTAGCGAATTGAATGCTGAAAATAAACAACCCATAATTCCGGTTGAAGAATCGAATGATATTTTACGCAAACTCAGTTATACCAGTTATGAAGGCACTTATAAGATAATGCTTATATGGCAGCCTGAGAAAATGAATGCCGAGGCGGCCAACAGGCTATTGAAAATACTTGAAGAGCCACCTGAGCAAACTATTTTTATACTGGTAACCACACAACCCGATCAGCTGCTTGCCACCATTCTTTCCAGAGTTCAGCAAATTCCTTTTTACAGTTGTACCGAAAAAGAAATAACAGATGCCCTGATAACAAATTATAAAGTAAACCCGGAAGTTGCCCGTCAAACGGCCATGCTGGCGAACGGAAATTACGGCGAAGCACTCACGCTCCTTACCCATAACGATGAGAGCGTTTCGTTTTTAAATAATTTTCAAAGTTTTATGCGGCTGGCTTTAAAATTTGATTGCAATAAGGCGATTGCATGGATAGATGAAAACGCGGCAACAGGTCGCGAAAAACAAAAACAGTTTTTTCAATACGGGCTGGAGGTCTTCCGCGACAGTTTGATGTATAATTTTGGAAACAAAGACTTGGTAAGGCTCAGCGGACATGAAAAACTTTTTCTGGAGAAATTCGCGCCCTTTATCACCCAAAAAAATTACGAAAAACTGGTCGAAGAATTTAACAACAACTATTATTACATCGAACGAAACGCCAATCCTAAAATTCTCTTTATGGATCTTATTCTGAAGACAAACGAATTAATCAATTTGAAGTAATAAAACATTAAATCCGTCAGAAAAATCCGTCTTTTCATCTAAAAAACGCGGGATTTAGTTAAAATGCTCCCCAGATTAAAGAAAAATATTTGTATTTTTGTGACCATGAATTCTCAATTTAGTTTAAATTTATTCTGGTGGCCTAAGGTAGTCAAGAACACCCGTGGACAATGGCATTGATTTAATTCAAAAATAATACACCCTATTATAGCCTGCTGTTCACAGCGGGCTTTTTTTATTTTAAAAAATTAATACTAATGAACTCAATTTTAACCGATCTCTACAAACATAAAACCCTTTCATTAGAAGGGGCAGAAAATCCTGCTGAATCTTTAAAAAAGTTTAATGCAGTTATTCAGGTAAAAGAAAGAGCGCATGAAAATTAAAATCTGCGGACTAAAAGATAAAACCAACCTCGCGCAGGTTACCCTGTTAAGGCCGGACTATCTGGGATTTATATTTCATCCTCTCTCACCCCGGTACATGGCGCATACCATGTTTCCTGCTGATTTGGAAAGTATTCCGGGAACGAAAACGGGTGTATTTGTTGACTCCGATTTTAATGAAATTGACACACAGGTGAAGCAGTATAAGCTTGATGCTATCCAGTTTCACGGCAACGAAACACCTGCATTCTGTGAACAGTTCTCCGGCAAAGGTCAAACACTTATAAAAGCATTCTCAATTGATGAAGGCTTTAATTTCAACACAGTCCGCGATTTTTCCTTTTGCGATTATTTTTTGTTTGACACGAAAGGAAAATACAAGGGGGGAAATGGTACGGCCTTCGACTGGCAGCTTCTTTCGAAATACAACCAGGAAAAGCCCTTTATACTGAGCGGAGGAATCAGCGATGAGAATATTGATGAGGTTTTGAATTTAAAAGGCATGAACATTCATGCAATAGATCTCAACAGCAAAGTAGAAACGTCACCAGGAATTAAAAATATAGAAAAGATTAAACACATTATATCAAAATTAAAATCACACCATGAACTATAAAACAGATACAAATGGATACTACGGAAACTTCGGTGGAGCTTATATTCCCGAGATGTTATTTCCAAACATAGAAGAACTGAAATCCGTGTATTATGAAATGATGCATGATCCTTCTTTCGTCAAAGAACTGGATTGTTTGTTAAATGACTTTGTAGGAAGACCCTCTCCGCTTTATTTTTCTCAAAAACTTTCAACAAAACACAAGGCAAAAATATTTCTTAAGCGTGAAGACCTTAATCATACCGGCGCGCATAAAATAAACAATACTCTTGGTCAGATCCTGCTCGCCAGACGTCTTGGTAAAACAAGAATTATTGCCGAAACGGGCGCGGGTCAGCATGGCGTGGCTACTGCTACTGCGTGTGCACTGATGGATATGACCTGCGTTGTCTATATGGGTCAGACAGATATCGAGAGACAACTTCCAAACGTAGAAAGAATGCAGTTATTGGGAGCGAAAGTTGTTCCGGTAACTTCGGGTAGCCAGACTTTAAAAGACGCGACAAATGAAGCAATACGCGACTGGATAAATAACGCCGACGATACACATTATATAATTGGATCCGTTGTTGGTCCACACCCCTACCCCGAGATTGTGGCCTATTTCCAATCTGTGATCAGTAAAGAAATTAAAACTCAGTTAAATGAAAAACTTGGAGTTGCTTCGCCGGATTATGTGATAGCATGCGTTGGCGGAGGCAGTAATGCGGCAGGAGCATTTTATCATTTTCTGGATGATACAGCTGTAAAGCTTGTAGCCGTAGAAGCTTCGGGTCATGGTTTACAATCCGGCAAATCAGCTGCCACCACGGCACTGGGCCGGCCAGGGGTGTTACACGGAAGCAAAACCATTTTAATGCAAACAGAAGACGGACAGGTGGTTGAACCTCATTCGGTTTCAGCGGGCCTCGATTATCCAGGCATAGGGCCATTACACGCTCATCTTTATGAAACAGGCCGCGCACAATTTTTATATGTTACCGATACCGAGGCGCTGGATGCCGGTCTTGCATTAACAAGAAATGAAGGCATCATCCCCGCACTCGAATCGGCTCACGCACTTGCAGCATTAGACCAGATAAAATTTAACAGCACCGACATTGTTGTTCTTTCCCTTTCGGGCAGGGGAGATAAAGACATGATAACATATCTTGATTATTTTAAAAAACATAAACATGAGAAGCATTAACAGAATAACATCCCTGTTCGAAAGAAAAAAAGAAAACATTCTTTCGATTTATTTTACAGCAGGATTTCCGGAACTTTCAAGCACCGAAAATATTATCGCGGCGCTTCAGAAGTCCGGCGCTGACATGCTTGAAATAGGAATTCCCTTTTCCGATCCTATTGCTGATGGACCGGTAATTCAGCAGAGTAATAAAAAAGCCATTGAAAACGGAATGACCTTGCAATTATTATTCGAACAACTTAAAACAATAAGGTCACACGTTAATATTCCAATTATTCTTATGGGCTATTTAAATCCTGTTTATCAAATGGGCATAGAGAACTTTCTGCAAAAATGCACCGACATTGGAATAGACGGCGTTATTATTCCGGATCTTCCAGCCGAAATATATAAAACGCAGTATCAGCAAGCTTTTCATAAGCATAATATTTTCAATGTATTCCTGATTACCCCTAAAACAAAACCCGAAAGAATAAAATATCTTGACGGGTTGTCAGAAGGGTTCCTCTACCTCGTTTCTTCTTCCGGAACAACAGGAAAAGACACCATTTTTCATGAAGAAGAATATCAGCGCATCAATGACATGAAACTCAATAACCCTTTGCTCATTGGCTTTGGCATTCACGATCGCGCCTCTTATGAAAACGCCTGCAAGCATGCCCGTGGCGCTATTGTAGGAAGCGCTTTTATTAAAGCGCTTGAAAAATCTTCATCGCCGGAAAATATTTCATCTTTCATTCATTCGCTAACCACACCGATTTTATGCAACTAACATTAGACTACGCCCGGAAAAAAGATTCAGAAGATGTACTCGCTTCTTTCAGAAAAGAATTTCATATTCCGGTAAGTAACGGGAAACCATCCCTGTATTTTTGCGGAAACTCTCTGGGGCTGCAACCAGTGAATACTAAAACTTATATCAACCGTGAGCTTGAGAAATGGGCGGAACTGGGAGTTGAAGGCCATTTTAAAACGGATACTCCCTGGTTAAATTACCAGGAGGATCTTAAACGCATCACCGGAACTCTTGTTGGTGCTTCGCCTTCTGAAATTGTGATCATGAATACGTTGACTGTAAATATTCATATGCTGCTTATTTCTTTTTACAAGCCCACAAAAACCCGATTTAAAATTCTTTGTGAAGCCGGAAGTTTTCCATCAGATCTATACGCTTTGAAATCTCACGCACGATTGCATGGCTTTGATCCGAAAGATGTTGTTGTAGAAATTAAACCAAAAACAGGCGAGCATCTTATCGATATTGAAAATATTCTTGAGACTATTGAATTACACAAGAATGAACTGGCATTGATCTGGATGGGCGGTATGAATTATTATACCGGTCAGCTTTTTGATATGGAAAAAATTACAAAAGCTGGTCAAGATACCGGAGCGCTTGTTGGCTTTGATCTGGCGCATGCTGCCGGAAATGTAAGCCTGGAGTTAAACAAATGGAATGTTGACTTCGCGACATGGTGCACATATAAATACATGAATTCCGGACCTGGAGGAATAGGCGCAGCATATATAAATGAAAAACACGGATCAGATCCAACAGTATTCCGTTTTGCAGGCTGGTGGGGCAATAAGCCCGAAACAAGATTTTTGATGCGTGATGAGTTTGAACCTGCAGATGGAGCAGCCGGATGGCAAGTAAGCACGGGGCAAATACTGGTAATGGCGCCTTTAAAGGCATCGCTGGATCTTTTTGAAAAGGCGGGCTTTGCGAGAATGCGCGATAAAAGTATTGAGCTTACCAACTTTCTTCAATCATG
This sequence comes from Bacteroidota bacterium, assembly GCA_013816895.1. Taxonomy (GTDB): domain Bacteria; phylum Bacteroidota; class Bacteroidia; order B-17B0; family Aurantibacillaceae; genus Aurantibacillus. The sequence goes on along the minus strand of JACDDR010000032.1, from coordinate 4,636 downwards.
CATTGAATCGATCGCTGAAAAGTTTAAAGGAATAAATAAAGTACAGATAATAACACCTCTTAAGATCGAACAGCGGGGCGCGCAACTTTCTATATCCTTCGGTAAACATGGCAAGGAAATATTTACCAAACTGATTGAACAGGGCGTAATTGTTGACTGGAGAGAACCAGCCGTAATAAGAATTGCGCCTGCTCCGCTTTATAACAGTTTTGAAGAAGTATACCGGCTTTCAGAAGTGCTCGAAAACATTATGCATGCTGTGCATGAAACACATGTTAACCCAGAAAAAATAAAAATGGAATCAGTGCATTAAGACAAAGCCTGAAGGATATCCTGTAAGATGTCCTTCTTGTTTTCAAGTCCTACGGAAATTCTGATCAATCCATCTGTAATTCCAACCGAGTTCCTTTCTTGTGCACTTAGCTTACAATGCGTGGATGATGCCGGATGCGTAGCAATGGTGCGTGAATCCCCGAGGTTAGGAGAAATTTTTATCATCTTCAATTTATCCATAAAATTTTTACCTGCTTCAAATCCTCCTTTCAAAGAAAACGTTACAATACCTCCGCCTGCTTTCATTTGTTTTATGGCAATGTTATAGTGCGGGTGTGATTTCAGAAAAGGATATTTTACAAATTCGAGCAAAGGATGCCCTTCAACTTCTGTGGCGATGTATAAAGCATTTTCACAATGACGTTCCATTCTTAATGAAAGCGTTTCAAGACTTTTACTTAATACCCAGGCATTGAAAGGAGAAAGAGAAGGCCCGGTGATTCTGCCGAATAAATAAATTTCGTTCACCAATTCTTTTTTTCCAAGAACCACTCCTCCTAACACACGTCCCTGACCATCAATATATTTTGTAGCCGAATGAATAACTATATCTGCGCCATATTTAATCGGTTGCTGTAAAAAAGGCGTTGCAAAACAATTATCCACGACCAAAAGCAGTTTATTTTCTTTCGCTATTTTAGAAACCACTTCCAGGTCAATTACTTCAATTGCTGGATTAGTGGGCGTTTCAAGATAAATGATTTTAGTTTTTGGTGTGATCAGCTCGGTTATTTTTTCAGGGTGATCGGCATTAAAATAAGAATGAGAGATATTCCACTTCGGAAAATATTTTGTAAAAATTGTATGTGTAGCGCCAAAAACTGAAGAGCAGGCGATCACATGATCTCCAGAACTTAATAAGCCGGCAAGTGTTGTATAAATAGCTGACATCCCCGATGCACTGGCCACACCGGCTTCCGCACCTTCGAGCAGGCACATTTTATTTACAAACTCATTCGTATTTGGATTGGTGTAACGCGAATAAATAAATGCATCGTTCTCATCTGCAAAAGCAGCGCGCATATCATCCGCCGTATCAAACACAAAACTGGACGTTAAATACACAGGCACCGAATGTTCGTTGTTATCGCTCCTGTTGTGTTGGGCCCTGATGGCCTGCGTTTCAAAACTTTTATCTTTCATCCTGATTGATCGTTAATTTATATGTGATTTTTGCTGTTGGCTCCAGAGTTTTTGAAACCGAACAATATTTTTCGAGCGACAATTTAATTGCGCGCTCTGCTTTATCCTTGTCTACTGTTCCTGTTATTTTAAAATGAAGACAAATGTCGGTGAAAAGTGAGTAGTCTTTTTCAGTTTTATCGCGTTCTCCCTCCACTTCAACATCAAAATGTTTTATGTGCTGCTTTTGTTTTTTTAAAATCAGAATTACATCAACGGCACTGCAGCCACCCACCGCGGCAAGTAATAACTGCATGGGCCGAAAACCGGATTCGTGACCCCCGATGCCGGGCGATGCATCCATCACAATGGAATTCCCCGTATCGTTTACGGCCTTCATCTGGAAGTCATCATCAGTTCTTGTGATAGAAATTTTCATAAAGAGTAAATATATTATTTATTAAGGACTATTAACCTCTTCATCTTTCCTGAATTTTGGAAGGCTAAGGTTGTATTTTATCGCCAAAATTCGGATGATAAAAATCAAGAGCATTCCTGAAATAATATTGAGATTGCGGCTATCCGAGAAAGAATCTATCAAAATATAAAACAGGGCGCCGGCAAAGCATGCCGTAGCATACACTTCTTTTTTAAATATCACGGGGATCTCGTTGGTTAACACATCGCGCAACACGCCACCCATCACGGCTGAAAACATTCCCATAATGGCCGCCACCAGCGGATGAATATTATGCGCCAGAGCCTTTTCGGTTCCCAGGATGGTAAACATGGCGATTCCCAAAGTATCAAACAGAAAAAACGTCCGCCGCAGTTTAATGAGCGTTTTAAAAAATAAACTTGCGATCACAATTCCTGCAATGATCGAGTACACAAAATTTACGTCCTTCACCCAGCCTAATGGATAACTTCCAAGCAGAAGGTCTCTCACGCTTCCCCCGCCAATTGAGGTAATAAAGCCAATGAACGTTACACCAAACCAATCTGGTTTAGATTTATCTGTAGCTGCCAGGGCCCCGGAAATGGCAAAAAAACCAGTTCCGAAAATCTCCAGTATGTATTGGGTAGTCATTTTATTTAAAATAATTTCATTTGTTTTTGTTCCGCTAAGGCTGTTTTATAAACGCTTAGTGCTCTCACTCTTGCAAGGGCGTGATCTACTATTGGCGCTGGATATTTTTCTGTGCCAAATTCAGGCAGCCATTTTTTAATGTACTTAAAATCGGGGTCAAACTTTTTTTGCTGTGAATCCGGATTAAAGATCCTGAAATAAGGTGCTGCATCACAACCACTTCCTGCAGCCCATTGCCATCCGCCATTATTGGCACTCAAATCAAAGTCATTTAGTTTTTTTGCGAAATACGCTTCGCCCCAGCGCCAGTCAATTAAAAGGTCTTTTACAAGAAAACTGCTCACTATCATCCGCACTCTGTTATGCATAAATCCTGTTTCATTTAATTCACGCATACCCGCGTCTACTATCGGAAATCCCGTTTCGCCTTTGCACCACTTGCCAAACTCTTGCTCATTGTTCCGCCAAGGAATGTGATCGTACTCGCGTCGGAATGAATTTTCCGCCACATGCGGGAATTGAAAAAGGATCATCATATAAAAATCACGCCATATCAGCTCGTTTAAAAACGTTTCATTCAACGCCATTGCCTTTTTAACCAAAGCACGGATGCTGATGGTTCCAAATCTCAGATGCATGCTTAATCTGCTTGTCCCTGCAAGCCCCGGATAATCGCGCTGTTCTTCGTATTTACGGATAATTTCCTCATCTACATCTACCATTCCATTAAATGAGATTTCAGTTTTAATAAACCCCAATTGCTTTAATGTGATGGTTCCGTTTAGCGTGTGTCTTAAAAAATTTTTTTGATATGTTTCAGTCGGATATTTTTTATAAAAGAAAGGAGTCAGTTTACTTTTCCACTTTTTGCTATAAGGAGTGAATACAGTGTAGGGTTTACCATCCTCCTTAACTACTTCATTCTTTTCGAAGATACATTGATCCTTATAAGTATGAAACTTAATTTTCTTTTCGGTAAGAAAACTCTTTATCTCTTCATCCCGCGAAATAGCATAAGGCTCATAATCATGGTTGGTATATACATTTTTTACATTGTAATTTTTGGTAATGCTTTTAAAAGCGTCTTTAGGATTGGAATGAATAATTAATAAATCACTACCCAGCTTTTTTAATCGGGATTTAATTTGTTCTAACGCCTGATGAATAAAATCAACGCGACGGTCAAATTTGTCTTCCAGTTGCGATAAAATTTCTGTGTCAAAAATAAAAACAGGAAGAACGTTCTGATGATTTTTTAACGCATGGTACAAAGCCGCATTGTCTGCTAACCTTAAGTCGCGCCTAAACCAAAAAATCGTTATTTCATCCTTCATTCCCGCATTAAACCTAAGGTTATTTGCTTTAAAAAGATATACATTTTTTCAACTTATGCTAACAGGCACAATTATAAAAGTGTAATTTTAAAACTTAAATTTTAAATTACATGTCAACCAATTTTAGCGAACAGGAGCTGTTAAGAAGGCAAAAACTAGTGGAATTAAAAAACCTTGGAATTGATCCTTATCCGGCAGATGAATTCAAGGTTAACGCCAATGCTTTAGATATAAAAGACAATTACGAACGCGATAAATTAAATTATAAAGATATTTCAATTGCCGGCCGCTTAATGAGCATCCGCGACATGGGAAAGGCCTGCTTTGCGGTTATACAGGACGCTACAGGTCGTTTACAAATATATGTTCGCAAGGATGATATCTGCCCGGATGAAGATAAAACGTTGTATGATACCGTTTGGAAAAAACTGATTGACATCGGCGATATCATCGGATTGCAGGGTTATGTATTCACTACAAAAACCGGTGAAATTTCATTGCATGTAACTTCTTTAAAAATTCTCAGCAAGGCTCTTAAACCACTACCTATCGTGAAAACGGATGACAGCGGAAATTCCTTTGATGAAGTAAGTGATCCGGAGTTTCGTTTTCGTCAGCGCTACGTTGATTTGATTATTAACCCGCAAGTTCGTGATACGTTTAGAAAACGTACACAGATAATGAACTCTATTCGCACAACTTTAAACAATGCGGGATTACTGGAAGTAGAAACTCCGATACTGCAGAGTATCCCTGG
>JACDDR010000031.1:33317-39781 GCA_013816895.1 Bacteroidota bacterium | reverse complement strand
GTTTATCCAGATCGAAGTCTGTATTCTTTGAGAGTTCATCCCAGGGGATTTTTAAACGGTTATATAATTCAACGTAATGCTTAACTGTATGCTTGGACATTCCAAGCCGTTCGGCGATTTTTTTCTTGCCCATTCTCTGAGAAAAGAGCTTGATGACTTGACGTACTTTACTCATACTTGTTTTTTTATTCGCCATGATTTTTAGATTACTTAGTCGTAAATATTACGACATAAGAAACCTTTAAATCAAACGCAAAAAACAGGATGATTATACTATAAAAGGTGGGGGCTCTTTGATCCGATCTTGAGGGGGCTGTTTGCTCCGGTCAAGTGGGGGCTCTTTCAAGCGGTCAAATGGGGGCTGTTACAACGGAATTTCCAATAATTTCCGCGGTTTTAAAACAATAAAAACATTTCTCTATGAAAAAATTAATTCTATTTTTTCTTTTAATAGAATTTTCTTTTTACGCTCAACAATCCGTTACCGTGCCTACAACAGTAGTAAATAGCGGAACGGGGTATAAGGAAGTTTTAGAGGGTTGTAGCGGGCGGCGGCTCAAGCGGTAAAGGATCAGAAATAAAAACAAAAGAAAAACTACACAACCAGGCTATTTACATTAAACTATAAAAAAATGAATAATCAAAAATCAACCCCGATCGAAGCCTTAGTTATAGAAAAACAATTCAGCCTTAACAAAAAAGATTTATTAAAAGCTATCCTGATGGCTATCCTTACACCTGTTTTAGTTTTAATTCAAAACAGTCTGGATGCTGGTCATTTTGATTTTCATTGGAAGCCTTTAACAATGGCTGCTATTGGAGGACTTGTAGCATATCTTCTTAAAAATTACTTTGCGCCAACCCGAACCGTTATTAAAGGTGAATTTATTGACGAAAATTAGCGATATATTTTATACCGCTACAAAAAGTCCAGGAATAGGTTAATCCATTTTTCTTATTCTTGGCTTTTTTAATTCCACCAAACCAACAAATCTGTAAACTAAGTTTATTTTTATGCTATTAGAACCGATATATTAAAAGTTTATTGGGTAAACACCTTCTCAATCTTTACATTTATTTTTTTATACGATGATTTTAGACGAGAACATTAATGCCGATAACAATTTTTGCAAAGCTTACGATGCTTTAGATAACGAAACAAAAGCAAGAATAAGAGAGTTGATCACCGGCCATTGCGATATTAACGTAAAGACTTTTTACTCATGGTTGAAAAGGCCGGAACTCGTAAAAGGTAAGCCTAATCAAAGATTTATAGCCTACCTCGTGTTTAATCGAAAAGTAAAAGAATTTTTTACCGGAGAATGAAAAGAAATTGAAAAATTTTATTATTATCTTTGAAAGATGAAACACATTTTAGTAATAGATGATAGATCAAAAGCTAATAAGGCTTTTTTTGAACATGCAAAAGAATTTGCGAAGCAAAATAAAGGTATCTATGTGGATAAGGCCGCAGTAGATTTTATTGAAGAGGCGGAAGACGATTTATTAGTGAAAGAAATGAAAAAAGCTGCTAAATCAGGTATTATGAACGATAAGCAACAAAGCGCATTCTTAGGTAAATTAAAAAAACGAACCAAATGATCTTTAAAACCGGTAAAGCTTTTGAAAAGCAACTTGACAAGCTAAAAAGCAAAGACTTAGACCGGGCAGTACTTAAAATTTATGATCAGGTAGGTGCTGCAAATTCACTTTCCGATATCCCAAACATTAAAAAATTAAAAGGCTTCCAAACCTGTTACCGCATCAGGTACAAAGATTATCGAATAGGCTTCGCCTATCAGGATAACACACTTTTCTTTATGGCAATTGCTCACAGAAAAAATATATACAACATCTTCCCTTAACACTACTTTTCCATCCGCGGTGGTGCGCTTTTTTTATTTTACAGCAAGCCTTAACTGTTCGTTTTCAATTCGTAAAGTTGTAACCTGTGCATAAGTGCTTTGGGTAATTTTTATACTTTTATGGCCCATCATACGCGATACACTTTCAATGGTAAAGCCTTCATTCAATTTTACCATTCCAAACGTTTTACGGGCCGTGTGGGTGGTTAAATTTTTATTAATGCCAACTATATCAGAAATCTCTTTTAAGTAAGCGTTATACTTTTGGTTGGTTAACAGTGGTAAATTATTCTTGTACTTTTTTAGTATAAAAGCAGCTTTTTGAAATAATGGTAACAGTGCTTCTGAATTGGTTTTTGCTCTGTTTTCAATGATCCACAATTTCTTTTCTATTAAATGCACATGCTTTTCATATTTAAAATTGCACATATCAATGTATGCAAATCCAGTGTAGCATTGAAACACATACAGATCGGCAACGTGCTGCAATCGCTCACTCATAAATTTATAGTTTTGCAACTTTATTAACTCAATTTTAGTAAGTGCAATAATTGGTTTTTTTTCATCCTTGGTTTTTTTGTAAAAAGTAACTTCATTTCGGTTAATATAATTGCGTTGTATAGCTAACTTCAACACCTGGCCAATTAAAAACAAGTGTTTATTGGTGTAGTTATGGTTAAACTTTACAAGCAAATGCTTTTCTATCATTGCTAAAAATCTGCCATCAATCTGCGAACAATAAATATTTTGCAGATTGTTTTTTTTTACCGCTTTTAAAATATTTTTTTGTCTAATCTCATAGGAGAATTTAGTGCTTTTGGTATTGGCAGTTTCCTGCGCGGTAATTACCAGCTCCTCCAGCAATTCAACAAACTTTTTTGGCTTAAAAGGTTTATCACAAAATTTTTCTTTTAAAATGTAGGGGGTAATGAATTCGTTTTTTAAGCAGAGTTCTAAGTGAATAGAATTAAGCTTTGTTTTTATCAGATCCAATTTGGGATTGTAAACACACGCCTGCGCATGATCATCTAATACATAACCATTTTTAAACTGATCTATTCCAACAAACAGTCCGGTGCTTAATTCGCAACTTTCATTATCTACTGTAATTCGACAGTATATCGGAGCTTGCTGACGTTGGTTAACTCGTTTTTTTGAGAGGTAAAAAAGAATCTTCATTTTTGAAAACATAAAAGGGGGGTATAGTCCCCTGTAAGATTAATATATAGTCCCTTGTTTAGGCGTGGTAACAGTTCGTTTTTTTAACAATTGTATGCTTATAAACGTAAAAAAACCCCGTAAAATCGGGGTTTTAATAGCGCAAACACTGTAAAAGTGCGGATGAAGGGACTCGAACCCCCACGCCGTGAAGCGCCAGATCCTAAGTCTGGTGCGGCTGCCATTACGCCACATCCGCGTTTTTTGGTCTACAAAGATACGGTATTTTTTAGATCCCGCAAAAAAAACTTAATTGCCCTGCTTTACAAATTTTTCGCGATAAACCCGTCCTTCTGAGCTGATAGTCAACAGATAAGCGCCTTCCGGAATTTCACCTACATCAATTTTTTCAGTAGAAAAGGCATTTTTAACGATTCGCGTATAAACACATTTTCCTAAAAGGTCGTACACCCGCAGTTCGCAGGTTTTATTTTCAGGCAAATTATTTAAAAATAAAATTCCATCCGTTGGATTCGGATAAACAGAAACCTTAATGTCGGCCGCTATTTCTTTTATTCCAACAACTTCCGGATTAGAAGTTATTTTGTCTTCTGTAACATTTAAAATTCCCTGAGGTTTTGAAATATAGGCCGGAGGGTTTTCCTGCAAATAACCTACTATATACATATTGTCTGCATTAAATTTGCTGCTTCCGTCATTTGAAAGAGGAAGCGTAATGCTGTAGCCGATCGTGTATGTCTGCCCTGCCGTGAAGGAACTTAATAAAGAGTTCAATCCAAAGTTACCAAAATGTACCTGGGTCACGCGCTGGTGTTTGTATTTACTTGGGTCTAGAACCCATCCATTGACAATTGAAGAATAATAACCCTTGAGGTAATAAGGCGACCATGGTACATTGTAAAAATTACTTACCTGATTGTATCCATTCAGCGTGGTATCGTTAGGCGGGCCAGTTACATTATTTTCAACCAGGTAAACATCCGCTCCATATGTTCCAATACCATCGCCCACAAAATTAATTTGCAATGTAAAGTCTAGCTGGCGTGTTGTTGAATTATAAGTTTTGTTTACAATGCTTAAGCTTGCGGGGGTTACTGTAGCCAAATGTTTCGCGATCCTGTTTGCATAATACTGCGTTGTAACCGGAAACAATCCGCTTGAATCAAGAGTCCGGTCTATCATCGCTGTTGATAATTTTTTCCGGTATGCATTGATCAAAAAGCCATTCGTATTATCTCCTATGGTGTCGTTTTCGTGTATATTAACGGCGATCACCGATGAGGATTGAAAGGCCATTAGTTTATCCTGCGCGTCCGGTGAGTTGCCGTCCATAGCACTTAAGAACTGTTCTACTAAAACTTTTTTTGGCGCGGAAGCAGTAAGAACTGAAACGTTTACGAATGCAGTATCGTTACTTAAATTTTGGTCTGCCGCGTTATTAGGCAATGTAGCCCACACTTTTAATGGATAAGAGCCCGGTGAAGAAAGTGAATAGGGCAACGGAAAAATACATTCTGCTTTTTCTCCATAATTTAAGCCATTAGCAAATACAAATGTTTGAGATGCTGTAGAGGATGTTCCATACTTATAATTAAGCGTAACCGTATTAATGGTAGAGGCTCCCAGGTTTTGGTAGCTTGCAGTTACAGTGTGGCTGGTATTAATAAGAATATATTTTTCAACGTTAAGAGAGTTGATTGCACCGTCGAGTGCATTCGTTGTATTTATGACCGCAATGTCATCAATCCATAACTGGAACATGTTCAGAGAATTATTCCGAAACGCGAAGCGGAGTGTCTGGCCAGCATAAGCACCAAGAGGGACAGAGTGTCTTGTCCAGCTGCTTTTTTCGCCGCCGCCAGCAGTGTGCCCATCAGGTAAGGCAAACAAACGATCGCCAATTGTAAAATCAGTATTTGTTAAGGTGCCTGTTTTATTTGTACCATACACTTCGTAACCATCCGGAAAATTAGGATCCGGGCTTTTCGCAAACCAGGTTAAAACAGTATTGGCCCCAATAATTGAAACGGGGGGTGTAATGATCCAGCGATTTGCATTCACCGTTGTGGTGTCAAACCAACTTGTACTCACAAGAAAAGTATCATTGTCGTTTGTGTTTGCAACTACCGCCCAGCCTGTTGTTTTTAATGCCGGTACATGAAAAGGCGCGTTCGGATTATTTGCAGAACCAATGTTGTTATTATGACTGTCGTTTATAAGACTGAAGCCGGCAGGCGCGGTTGTATATTGTGTAGCAGAAGACGTTGTCGTATAACTCTGCAAAGTAAGTGCACTGAAATCATTAAAGTAGGATTGTGACTGTAAGCCTGCGCACATAAAAAGCGTGGTGATGATATAAAAAATTCTCTTCATTTATTTTTCTTCTGTCATAACTCTGTCCTTACCGTCAAATAACGGAGCCTGGATGCTGATGACCTTTAATGGCGTTTTGCCTGTTGTTTTAACTGAATGTATCTGATTTTTCGGAATAAAAATTACGTCGCCTTTTTTAATTGGAAAAGTTCTTTCTCCAAGCTTCATAATCCCTTCTCCCTGCTGTACAATAATGTGTTCGCTATGATACACATGCTTGTGGGCTTTCACTTCTTTTTTGATCACAATGCAAAAACTGCTTGCAAGACTGTCGCTGTAAAGTGGCACGTTGTAAAGATTCTCCGTTTTGGAAGCCGCGCCAATTGTATCAGTATTTATTCCTTCAAAACTTCTCACCGGAAGTGTTTGTGCATTGAGTTCCGAAAGAAAAAATAAAAGACAAAGTATGTGCGCAACCCTTAACATTAATTCTTATTCACCGGCTGCGGAATAACCTGCTGAACGGGAGCCTGACCAAGCATTTGCGGCGTGATCATCGGCAATACGCGTTTCACTTCCTGGTAATTAGGATTTAACTGTAAAGCCCTTTCCCACGATTTTTTAGCCTGCGCGTATTTTTGCTGGTTAAAGTATGCTCCTCCCAGATTATACCATCCTTCGGGATTGTATGGATCAAGGATCGTACACTTGTTATATTCCTGCGCCGCCTGTGCCATGTTACCCTGGTTAAACGATTGTGCTCCGCGGTTTTTCAAATCGTTATAATACACGATGTAATAATTTCGCAAATAAGGATTATTAGGATAAAGACGCTCTGCAAGTTTCCAATAGTATAACGCTTCAAAATCTTTACGAAGTTTAAAATGCGCTAAACCAAGATTCAGATAACCGTTTACGTAACGCGGGTGCAATTCAATGGCATGCTTAAGATATCCGATTCCCCTGTAAAGTGCGGCTTCACGTTTATCCTTGAACCCGCCGGCTTTCATTTCTTCATCGGTAATTTTTAAGGTTCCGTTGTAATCATTGAAACGCGTGGAATCCTGTCCGGGCACTTTAATTCCGGTAACCTCTTTTGTATCCGCA
>JACDDR010000031.1:0-33307 GCA_013816895.1 Bacteroidota bacterium | reverse complement strand
ACCAAGCACAAGCACTGAATTAGGCATTGTTTTTACATCTTTTAAAAACAAGGTAACGTCATTTTTCCAATCGTAATTTCGCTCCCATGTTTTGCAGCCAAAGAAAAATCCGACAATCAGCACTATCACAACCAATGCGCCTTTTCTGGCGTTGATTGAAACGGTAGCGAGCTTATCAAATCCTTTAAGTATCCAATACGCTACAGCAATTGCAAAACCAAGCGAAGAGTGAAAGATCAAACGTTCGCCCATGGTAGCTCCAATATCCATTAATACGTTACCTATCAGTAAGGCGAACAATATATACGTCATGAACGCGAAACCAAGAATGTGTTTTTTAATTGTATAATAAATAGCCGCTATTACCATTCCAATATGGATTACAAGCGATATTAAAAAGTCCCAGCTTGTAAAATGGCGGTACTCAATAGTGTTATACGAATAATCGGAAGAGAGTGTGCTTGGGAAGAACTGCAGGAAGAGGTATTTTAAAAGTACATATCCTTTGGTAGCAAAACGTTCTTCGCCGTCGGCAAGTAAGTATGGATTGTTCAGAATCTCAGTATCAGGCACGCCTGGCTTTAGCTTCACGGCCACCAAACGCATTCCTAAATAAAACAGCATTACAAATCCAAACCAGCTCATGAGGTTTATGAATTTGCTTTCTCTGAATGTTTTTGAAAAACCAAGTGACATGATGCCAAGGTATAAGAACGGGAAGAACCAGAACGAACGGATTGGTTTGGCACCTGGTTGCGCGTGCATGTCAAAGTTTCTTTTCAGCAACAGCATCGCGATAGCACAAATCAAAAATCCACCGGCTATAATCAAAAGATTCTTGAACTCTTTGGTAAACGTAAATTCCTTTAATCGCTTAATCAGCGCGGATTCGTTGACCCGCTTGAGTGCCAGGTAACAAAGGCCAATTAAAGCGATAAAGCTGATGGAGCGTTTCACGAGGTGCGAAGAGTCCATGCTATCGATTACCACTTTGTGAATAACGAATACTACAACGGTAACTCCTAATACCACCGCAGCGCGTAAAGCAAGTTTACTCGTAAAATATTCTTCAAGATCCACATCGTTATCTGTAAATGTATAAACCGCTAAAGGAACAAGGATGAGCAACATGATCGCATATTCTTTTGAAAGCAATGCAAGCAGGAACATGACCGATGCCCAGAAGAGATCCATCCCTTTTTTAGTTTCGAGATATTTGAAAGAGTAGAGGAAGGTGAGCGAGACGAAAATCAGTGAGAAAATCTCATCGCGGCTTTTTACATTGGCAATTGCTTCGGAGTGAATCGGGTGCATTGTAAAAATAAGAGCGGCCAGAAATGCAAGATCCTGATTGGATCTGAAAAAATAGCGTGAGAACACAAGGTAAAGAAACATGCAGCCAAGAGCAAAGGTCCAGATGTTGTTAAAGTGCCTGAGTTTAGCGCCGTACACCTGGCAATCCACTTCGTTAAATACACCATCCACATTTAAATCTTCATCAAACTGATTTTTAAAATCCTTGTTAAGATCCCAGCACTGGTAGCATTCGTTTGGTTGAACAATATTATCACCGTTTACATCAATGTATTCGTTGTATTCATAATTGGTTTCAGGTCTGCCGCAGGGAGTGGTATAGCTGGTTTGCTCTTTATCCAGTACTCCGTTTTTATTGGAGTCCTCCGCTTTATAATAGAGTCCGGTGCGGTAAGGATGAATGAACTGCTGTTCAATAGCAAAACTAACAACGGATAAAGGACGGTAACGGCCCCCGGCTAACTGATCGGTAGCGCACATACGACGGTAAAAACTTTCGTAGGCATCCCGGGTTAAAATGTCTTTTATCCCCCTGAATCCTTTAATAACGTGGTCATTCTGGTGAATAATAATACCGTCATCCAACGCATATTCGCCGTTAATAGAGGTTATGTAAAACGTAAATCCAACAACACCCACGATGAGCATCGCCATCTTATGGGTTAAAAACGTGAAGTACTTAAATTTTTGGGTCAACTCCGGAAATGTGGGTTGTTTTAGACTTTTAGAGGGTTGTGCCATAAATTATATATTCTGCAAAATACAAATATAACCGCAATATGCTCAGCATAAAAGAGATTTTTTCGCATTTTTCACAATATTTTTCTTAATTTGCTTCATTCATGCTCAAAGCTAAAACCAACGCAATCATTCTTGTATTAAGCAGTATCGCTATCGTTGGCGCTTTTATAGTCAACAGTTTTTTTTCGGTGAGTCTTTCAAAAATTGCAACACAAGCCGGAAACAACCTCGAATACAAATTAAAAGAATGCAATGCCGTATTGGATACTCTTTTGTCTGTGCGGGCCCCGGGAAGCAACAGCTCTCTTTACGATGCTTTTGATAAAAAGAACATTGGCGTTTATTTGTTTAAAAACGACAGCCTTGTTTTCTGGAATAATTCTCAGCTGCCGGTTGAAGAGGGATTAAAAGCCTTTCAAAAAAACGAAGGCCTCTTGAAACTGAAACACGGTTATTATTTGTGCAGCAAAATTCGAAAAGATAATGTAACGGCTTATGCGGTATGCCTTATTAAACCTATTTACGATCTTCAGAACAATTACCTGAAGAATGAATTTTTAAACTGGACGGAAATTCCGGGTGAAATTGAGTTACTTGAAAAAACAAGTGGCGACGCGGATGTAAATCTAAAGAATGAAAAATTATTCGGGTTAAAGGGCAATGAAGAACACTATTTTAAACCGGCTGTTAACCTGTCTTGCGCCTATGTTTTTTTAACGGGTTTTATAGCGCTGCTTATTTCACTCATGGTGTTTTTCAAAAGAAATAACAGTTACCGGAATCTCGCGCTAGTGTTGTTGCCAATAGTCATTCTTAAAGTCATCATTTATTTAAAGCCGGCTCTTCTTTCCGGTACTTTTCTTTACAACCTGCGTTTATTTGCTAACGCTGGTTCTGTGATGAATAATAGTCTTGCCGATGTGTTGTTCAATTCAACAGCTCTCCTTTATATCTCATTATTATTTCATTTAAAATTTTCCGTGTTTAATAACTGGCGCGAGCGCATCCTTCAGTTTGTGATGTTATTTATTCTTGCTTTTTTTATTATCTGGCAATTCAATCATTCATTAAAAAGCCTGGTGATTAATTCCACACTGTCCTTTGATTTTTTAAGTGTGTTCAATATCCGTATTGCTGCAGCAGTTGGTTTATTAAGTCTTGTTTTTAATTCGCTGGCGCTGTTTGTAACACTGTACCGAACCTGCAGTTTTTTCGACAAATCGCTGCTCATTGATTTTATTAAATATATCAGCACTGCTTTGGCGCTCTGCCTGTGCCTGCATTTTATTGCGCCAATGGATAGTTTTTTACAGGATCTTTGGCCCTTGCTGTTTGCAGCGGTATTATACGTTCTGGTAAAACTGCGGTATCAACGCTTTTCGCTTGGGATGGGAATTCTCATCCTGGTGATGTCGGCGATTACTTCCGGTTTTTTTAATTACTACATTGATAAAGATGAGAAACAACACCTCGAGGTTCTAGCCTACAATCTCAGTGAGCGCCAGGACCCCTTGCTGGAAAGCGAATTCGCGGGCTTGCCACAGCGAATTCATAACGACACTAAACTCGGCGTGCTGCTAAATTTTTTGCCGGGCAGCGAAAAAGAAATAGCCTCTCTTTTAAAACAAAAATACTTCAGCGGATATTTTAACCGGTATAACATCGAGTTCTCCATGTTTGATAAGGACTGTAGGCCTCTGCTCACACCTGGCCAGGCAATTTTATTGAACGAAGGTTTTTTTGAGGACCAGATCAAATTTAATTCCGACTCTACTTTTTCACCTGAACTTTTTTTCGTGAAAGCGTATAAGAAAAATTCGCGGTACATTGGAAAGATAGGGCTCGCCGACAAAAACCTGTATGTTTTACTGGAGCCCAAACAATTTGAAGAACTCGGTACCTTTCCTGATTTACTGCTCGATCAATCGCCGCAACAGAAACAGGAAAATTTAAAAAATTCCAGTTACGCGGTTTACCGTTCGGATCAGAACACGAACCGTTATGGCGAATTTAATTATCCCTTTTATTTCCGCGACTCAACTGCGCTGGCAGGTCAGGACAAAGAATACATCCATCATTATTTTTCGCCGGATGAATCTACGCGCATCATTATCAGTAAAAAAGTAAAGGACTGGAATTATCGTTTCACCTATAATTCGTACCTGTTTTTATTCTTTTCCATAGTCAGTTTTCTCTGCTATTATGTTTACGCGACTTTGTTCACCACCAATTTTAATAACGCGTCGTTAACCAGAAGAATTCAAACCATTGTTATTGTTTTATTACTCCTTGCGATGTCGGCCGTTGGTATTACTTCAGGCAACCTGGTTTCGAAACAATTTGAAACGGATAACATCAAACAGTTGCAGGAAAAAACGCAGACCATTGAAAATGAACTGGCGGTTATGTTTAAGCCGGAGGAATTGTTTGATGTGAATCAGAAAGAACTGGTGAATTTAAAACTGAAAGAGCTCACGCATTTGTTTAATACCGACATCAGCTTGTTTGATCAGCACGGAACTTTGTTCAACACCAGCCAGCCGCGGCTTTATGAAAAAGGATTGGCAGCAGGTGTAGCTAATCCAAAGGCTTATTTTAATTTAAAAGAGAACAAGGCATCTGCTTATTCTTATAATGAGAAGGCCGGAACACTGCAGTATCTTTCGCTTTACACACCGGTTTACAGTTCCAACAAAACCTTGCTGGGGTTTGTAAACCTGCCTTATTTTGCAAAGCAGAGCGATCTGGTGAATGAACTGTCGGGAATCATCAGTGCGCTCATTAATGTGTATGTTATTTTATTTGTGATCAGTATCCTGGCAGGTTTAATTCTTGCCGGGTATATTACAAAACCTTTGCGTTTAATAAAGCAGCAGATCTCAAACATTACATTGGGAAAACAAAATGAAACCATTAACTGGAGCAGTAATGATGAGGTAGGAAAACTGGTGAACGAGTACAATAACATGTTGTTGAAACTTGAGCACAGTGCCACGCTTTTGGCTCAAAGCGAGCGGGAAAGCGCCTGGAGGGAAATGGCAAAACAGGTAGCGCATGAAATAAAGAATCCTCTTACGCCTATGAAATTAAACCTGCAGTATCTGCAGCATGTAATGAAAAATAATCCGGAAGGATTTAATGAAAAATTTGAAACAGCGAGTCGCAGCATTATTGAACAAATTGACACCCTGGCGGGCATAGCCAATGAATTCAGCAACTTCGCTAAGTTGCCGGGCACTAATTTGCAGAGCGTTAACTTAACGGAGGTGATTAATTCTACTGTCAATCTCTTTGATAAAAAACGCGCGAGCGTTATTCATACAAATCTGCCGGCGGAAGAAATTTTTGTATTGGGCGATAAAGAGCAGGCTTTGAGGGTATTTAATAATATTATTAAGAACGCGATGCAGGCTATAGAAGGAGTTGAGGAGCCCTGGATCAGCATCACTGCTAGATTTGAAGATGATCTCTATAAAGTATCGATCGAGGATAACGGTTGCGGTATTGCCGAAGCTATGCGCGAGAAAATATTTGAACCGAATTTCACTACAAAGTCAACGGGGTCGGGACTCGGACTTGCTATGGTAAAAAACATCATGAGCGGTTTTGGGGGTTGTATTTATTTTGAATCGAAAGAAAATAAGGGCACCACGTTTTACATGGAGTTCCGCAAAGGAAATTAAAAACGTCGTAAAAGATTAAGCAGTGATTCTGTAAATAAAAACATCCAGGTTGTTCCAGCGTGTCTGTTTTTCGCGCGCAAGATTGTTTTTTTCTGCAACGCGCTGCGACTTCGTATTTCTTATATCTATAATGGAAATAACGGATTCGGTAAACTTGTTTTGGAATGCGTAATTCAGAAAAAGCTTTGCTGCTTCTGGCGCATAGCCCTGGCCCCAGTATTTTTTAAAAATATGGTAGCCTACTTCAACCTCTGTTATTTCGTCCACCTCTTGTAGAAGCAAACCGCATTGTCCTACAAATTCATTTGTTTTCTTATCAATAAGCGCCTGTAATCCGAAACGTTTTTCGTGATAGCGCCCCAACTGTTTCTGAATCCAATGTGTAGCTCTTTCGGCAGGATCGCTAATCCCTAAATCAGGAAAATATTGAACAGCTTCCTGATCTTTAAAAAAGTGCGACCATGCTTCGGTGTCCTCTGCTGTTAGAAAGCGTGTGGATAAACGGTTAGACTGCAAATGATCGTTGTAGGTATAATTCATTTTTCTTTTTCTTTACCTGCCTGTTTTGCAGCGGCTTCATTTTTCTGTTTTATCTTTAGTTCTTCCAGCAGCTTCACAAAAGGCGGATATTCTTTTATCTTATCAAAATCTTTATCTGCGTATATGTGCTCATAATTTGCAAAACCAAATTCAAGAGCATCCTGTAAATATTTTACGGCATTTTCTCCCTCTCCTTTGAGCGCGTAAAAATTTGAAAACGCATAGAGACTCTGGTTTTTCTCTTCGCGACTGTCAGAATTTTTAAGGGAGGTGGCCATGCATTCAAAACCTTTTTCGAAATTTTCCAGCCTTGCGTAAATCACCCCGCGAAACGACCAAAGTGTGCTGTTGTCGGGTTCATAGGACAATAGAGAATCAGCAAGCGAAGCCGCTTTTGGAAGGTTATTGCTATTGTAATAACTAACCATCTCTTTTATTTTTGAACTTATGTTTTTTTGGAGATCCTCGCAGGTATCGCGTAATCTAATGCCAAAAGGAATTCCTTTGGAGTAACACGGACAAAGAATACTGGTGATGTATCGTTTATTACTTAATTGTACATATGTATTTTTCATGGAAGAAAAAGTGGTGGTTGCTTTGGGGTGATCGGCCCAGGTGGGATCAAAGGCAACCCAGCCGTACTGCGGGAAAAAAACTTCCACCCAGTTATGATGGCCTATCTCTCCATTGATTTTAGGAATTAATCCCATAACAATTCGTGCTGGTATTTTTTTGGCGCGGCACAAGGTGATCATCAATTCGGAATACTCGGTACAATCGCCCTTACCATCTTTTAAAGCCTGTTTTGCGCCACGATCCTGGTAAAAGAAGATATGATAATCAAGACTTTTAACTACGTAGTTAAAAACAGCTCTCACTATATCTTCGCGGTTATTGCCGGTGAGGCCTGAGGCAACTTGCTGAATACTTTTTGCTTTGCTCCTGAAGTTTTCTTCATCTTTCAAATACAAAAGCGTATCGAGGTCCGAAGCATCTATGAGGGGTTTAATCTTGGCAGTGTTCAAATCATATTTAAATAATTTAAGCCGGATGCTGACCTCGAGAATATTCTTATTCAGTTGTGAGAAGCTTATGTTTTTCCAGTTGAGATAATATTCGCTGCTTTCTGTTTTCTTAACATGGTTGGGTTGTAAAGACGGATATTTATATTCAAGAATGGTTTGTTTTCCCGGTCTGTCGGCGGGCACAAGCAGCGCATAATCGCAGCGGTGAAGGGAGTAATCGGGATTGTCGGATTTAATCAGGAGTGCTCGTTTTAAAATTATTTCGCGTTGCGCGGATGCTGAACTAAAAGAGATATATAGAACGCAGACAATAAAATGAAGAAAGTATGATGGTTGTAAAAAAGACATAGAATATCCGAAGATAATTTTTTTGAGGCACAAACAGAATTAAATGAATTTTCTTTTGTCCAGATCGAATTTACTTCCTTCGGCAAGAATATGCACCTTTAAATTTTCGATGATGATGGGTGTTTCATTGTCTGCTGAATGCACGTTCGTATTATTAATTTCGTTTCCGTCAATTAAAATAGCCATTCCCGATCCCATGCATTCGGCCTGGTTACCGTGTGTTATACAAAGCGCGGTGTCTTCACCCAGACCAATACCAAGGAGAGAAGGGTTTAAGGCCACAGCATGTGCCAGTCTTGCAAAACGGCCGCGCTTAATAAAATGTGTGTCAACAATTATTCCGGAATGAAACTCAAGTCCTCCGCCGGTTTTAATGTCACCTTTCATCAGGGCTTCCTTTATTATTCCTCCGGTTATTATGGTTTTTGGGATGGCCATAGCGCCCGCGCTGGTACCCGCTACCACAAAGGCTTTATCCTCATGGTATTTTCGTTTTATTACTTCCAGAATTTTTGACCCATTTAAAATGGAAGTTAAACGGAGCTGGTCGCCACCTGTAAAAAAAACGGTGCTGCAATAATTGACGCGTTGAATATAGGAGGGATTTTCGCCATCCTCAGGCCTTTCAATATGAATAAAACCGATGTAATAAAATTTGGCGGTCTTGTAAGCTTCCCTGTACATTTCTTCGATCTGGGCAGGCAAGGTAGAAGCAGTGGTAATGATTTCGATAAGATGGTGCGAGCCTGGTTCTTTGGAAATAAGAGCGTCCAGTATTTCAATGTAGGGCCGTTGATACGATCGTTTTCCGATAATTAAATTTTCACCGTCAATTATTTTATCTTCATGTCCACCTATGATAATAAGTTTTCCTTTTGGTTCCATTTTCTAAGCAGGGCCAAGGTATGATTTTGAATGCACAGAATCATCTTTTAATGTCAAGCTGATCGAGTCCTAAATTTCTGGCCGGTTATTTGGAGCATCAAAATTTGGGGTTTTTTAATCTCAATTTGTCCAAATAATTCCAAAATTTTTCGACAAAATCGATATTTTGAGATACTAATTTCCGTGTGTTTTAGTCGGCTTATTTAGAATCGTTATAAATTATATATTGTGTTAAAAAAAACCAAAAAAAGGCGCATTAGTTCTTAATCTTCTGTTAAATTTGCCATCGTTTAATGTCATCATTTTGTCATAAAAACAAGCTATACATCAGAATATTTCTCATTTTTATATGAAAAACCACATATCCCGAACTACAGCAAAAGCCCTGATAACAACCATCTTTACGCTTTTTGCTTTCAATTCAACCCTTTTCGCGCAGGACGGAGCCGCCATTTTTAAGGCTAATTGCGCCACCTGTCACTCTTCGCACAGCGATCAGAAAATCACCGGTCCGGGGCTAAAAGGAGTGTTTGACCGCGCTCCAAAAGGCGACTGGATGCACCGCTGGATCATGAATAACGAAAAGGTTATCAAGAGCGGCGATGCATATGCCAACAAAATTTACACGGAAAATAACAAGCAGGCCATGAACGTTTTTGAAGGTCAGTTAACCGACAAAGATGTGGATGCCGTTATTGCTTTTTTAAAGGGCCCTGCTCCTAAAGAACCTGGTATTGCAACAACTTCAACTGTTCCTGAAGAAGGTATGGGTGACAATGGGGGTGCAAAAATAGATCCTCTTTACATTGTTCTGGGTTCAATTGTAATTCTTCTTATTTTATTAGGATCGCTTCGCAGTGTTCGCACTTCTATGCAAAACGCGGCTAACCGCGCGGAAGGAAAACCTGAAAATCCTGAAATTACCTTTGGTCAGGAAGTAAAGCAATGGATGAGCGGTCACCGCCGTTTGGTTGGTGTAATGGTGATCATTGTTGGTTTTGTAGGGATGAAATCCTGCTGGGATGCGTGTTACGACATTGGTGTGTATTACGATTGGGAAACTCAAAAAGGGTATAAGCCTGAACAACCCATTAAATTCTCTCACAAGCTGCATGCCGGTGATAATGAAATTGCCTGCCAGTACTGTCATAATTCAGTTGAAAAGTCACGCCACGCAGGTATTCCAACGGTTAACATCTGTATGAACTGTCACAAAGGAATTCAAAAAGGTCCGCAATACGCTGAAAAGGAAATAAACAAAATATATGCTGCCGCAGGTTTTGATCCAAAAACAAGCACTTACGATAAATCAAAAGAAAATCCTTTAACCTGGATAAAAGTTCACAACCTTCCTGATCACGTTTATTTTAATCACTCACAGCACGTGGTAGTTGGTAAAGTAGAATGCGGTACCTGTCATGGCGATGTTAAATCGATGACAGTAGCTGAGCAGAAAGCGCCACTAACAATGAAATGGTGTATCGAGTGTCACCGTAAAACAGAAGTGGCCATGGAAGGCAACGCATATTACGATCGTTTACACAAAGCCTTAAAAGCAAAGTATGCAGGTCAGTATGATGTGAAATTCACAGTTGAAAAAATCGGCGGGTTAGAGTGCGCTAAATGTCACTATTAAGAATTAACAAGGTATAAGAATTTATATATATGTCTATGTCAAAAAAATACTGGAAAGGCTTACCGGAACTTCACAACAGCCCCGAGTTTCAAGAGCAGCAAAAAAACGAGTTTGCTGAATCTCTTCCAATGGATGAGTTTTTAACTAGCGATGAAGCTTCCAAAGGCGGAACGTCACGTCGCGATTTCTTAAAAGTAATGGGCTTCTCCACAGCTGCTGTGGCTTTAGCGGCATGTGAAACTCCTGTTATGAAATCTATTCCATACCTGGTAAAACCTGAAGAGGTAACGCCTGGTGTAGCCAATTTTTACGCCACTACATTTTATGACGGACATGATTATTCTGCCATCCTGGTTAAAACCCGCGAAGGCCGCCCTATTAAAATTGAGGGTAACGACCTTAACGGATTAACACACAGCGGTACCAATGCCCGCGTTCAGGCTTCGGTACTTGGTTTATACGATGGCGCACGTTTACGCGGCCCATGGGTAAAACAAAAAGAAGCAACCTGGAAATCCGCTGACGACGCAGTTGCCGCAGCTCTTACAGGTGGAGTTATCCGCATTCTTACATCTACTATCATCAGTCCTTCAACAAAAGCGGTTATTGCCGAGTTTACATCCAAATATCCAAATACAAAACACGTTACTTATGATGCCATCTCCTATAACGCTTTAACAAAAGCAAATAAGAATGTGTTTGGCAAGTCGGTTGTTTCTTCATACGATTTCAGTAAAGCAAAAGTGGTTGTAGGGATTGCCTGCGACTTCCTTGGCAACTGGATCACAGGAGAAGAGTTCTCAAAACAGTACGCGAAAAACCGTAAGATCAGCAAGGAAAATCCTGAAATGAGTCAGCACATTCATTTTGAAAGCACAATGTCTTTAACAGGTGCTAACGCTGACTACCGTTATATGGTAAAGCCAAGCGAACTTGGAAAAGTAACCGCCGCTTTATTTAACGAAATTGCTTCTGCAACCTCCAATGCTAAAGTTTCTGCTGACGAAAAAATTGAAAATAAAGATGCAGCTGCTGCCATTAAAAAAGTAGCCGCTAAATTAATTGATCACAAAGGTAAATCACTTGTGGTTTCCGGAGTAAACGATGAGGGTGTTCAAACGCTCATCAACGGTATCAATAAAATGCTTGACAACTATGGTAAAACTGTAGATGTTGAGAATCATTTAAATCTTAAACAAAGCGACGATAAAGAATTTGCTGATTTAGTAGCTGATATGGCTGCCGGAAAAGTGAATGTATTAATGACGTACAATTGTAACCCGGTTTATACTGCGCCAGCATCCTTAAAATTTGCCGATGCTTATAAAAAGGTTGCTACAACAGTTTCATTTTCTCTGGTGCTTGACGAGACAGCCGCAATGGCAACTATCGTTTGTCCTGATCATCATTACTTAGAGTCGTGGGGAGATGCTAATCCAAAGGCTGGCATGTTCACACTTCAGCAGCCAACTATTAACCCGATCTTTGCTCAGCCGCGCCACGAAGGCACGCGCCAGTTCCAAAGCTCGTTATTAAAATGGTCAGGTATCAAAACCGATTATTTAGCGTATTTACAAGGATACTGGAACAACCGTGTTTTCCCTAACCAGGGTAAGTTCATGGATTTCTCCAGCTTCTGGGCAAATGCTTTACATGATGGAGCAGTTAGAACAGCGGTTCACAAAGATGTTCCGGTTACGCCACTTGTACAGGATTCTACCGGAATTAAAATGGCGGGTGTTGCTGCAATGTCTGACATGGTTTCTGACAGCACCAAAGCAACTGCTCATCACGAAGAAAATAAAAAAGATATTAAAAAAGAAGAATCTGCGCATGTTGCAGAGTCAACGCCTACGCCTGATTACAACAAAGCTGCCGCAATGGCAACTTCTGTTAAAGGAGCTAAACTTGAATTATTTATTTATGAAAAAGTTGGTTTAGGAAATGGTAATTATTCAAACAACCCATGGTTAATGGAGTTGCCGGACCCTATCTCTAAAGTAACCTGGGATAATTACATTACCATGAGTCCGATTGACGTTAAGGCAATGGGTCTGCATGAAATGTTGCGCCAGGATATTGACGGAAGCATTGTTGATTTAACGGTGAACGGAATCACAATTAAAGTTCCGGTTTATCCTCAACCAGGCCAGGCTCCTGGTTCTATAGGACTCGCGGTAGGTTATGGCAGAACTGCAGAAAGTTTAAAAGTGGCAAAAGGAGTTGGTGTAAACGCCTTCCCTTTCATGATGATGATAAATGATACCATTCAGCCAATTGTTACAAACGTAAGCATTAATAATACCGGCGAAACGCATCGCTTCGCTGCAACCCAGATACAGCATACGATCATGGGCCGCGAAGAGTTTTTATTACGCGAGGTTTCAATCAAAGAATTTAAGGAAAAAGATAAAGATTACTGGAATAAAGCAACTGAGCTTCCGGTGCACGGTGGTGGCAAACAGAATGTAAGTGAAGTTGATCTTTGGGCCGCTTATCCGCGTCCTGGTCACAAGTGGGGAATGAGCATCGATATGAATCTTTGTTTTGGTTGCGGTGCTTGCGTTGTAGCCTGTACATCAGAAAATAACGTTGCTGTTGTTGGTAAAACAGAGGTTTCAAAAACGCGTGATATGCACTGGTTGCGTATTGATCGTTACTATAGTTCAGACATGAACAAAACCAAAGGCGCTGAAGAACACAAAGGCACCAAGGAAATGTACATTGAAATGGAAAATCCATCTGCTAATCCGCAGGTAACTTTCCAGCCAATGATGTGTCAGCATTGTAATCACGCTCCTTGTGAGACTGTGTGTCCAGTATTAGCTACCAGCCATAGTTCAGAAGGATTAAATATGATGACGTATAACCGTTGCATCGGTACACGTTACTGCGCTAACAACTGTCCGTTTAAAGTTCGTCGCTTTAACTGGTTTAATTATAACGCTAACGATTGGTTCGCGGATGTTAACCCTGCACAACAGGAACTGGGCCGAATGGTTCTTAATCCTGATGTAGTGGTGCGTAGCCGCGGTGTAATGGAAAAATGCTCAATGTGCGTTCAGAAATTACAGGCTGGTAAATTAGCTGCTAAAAAAGAAGGTCAGCCTTTAAAAGACGGTGCGGTTAAAACTGCCTGTCAGATGGCCTGTTCAACCGGCGCGATTGTGTTTGGTGATCTTAATGATACTGAATCAGAAGTTGCAAAACTAAGGGAAGATGAGAGGACTTACTTCCTTCTTGAAGATGTAGGCGTTAAG
The DNA here is from genome assembly GCA_013816895.1 of Bacteroidota bacterium. Classification (GTDB taxonomy): domain Bacteria; phylum Bacteroidota; class Bacteroidia; order B-17B0; family Aurantibacillaceae; genus Aurantibacillus. The sequence goes on along the minus strand of JACDDR010000031.1, from coordinate 19,875 downwards.
CCAACTACTTCATACATGGTGAAAGTAAGAAATCAGGAAGAGCGAATGCTTTTTGAAGAACATGCCACGCCAACTAAACATAATGAAGCTGAAAAAGCAGGAAAACATTCATAATATTTAAGAACAAAATTTAATAAGATAATATGCACGCAGAATCGGAAATCAGGATACCCTTAATATTAGGTAATAAAACCTATCGAAATATTACTGACGATATTATTGCACCTATTGAAGGTAAAGCCGCCCGCGGCTGGTACACACTCACCACTGTGTGCGCTCTTTGTTTCCTTTGGGGGATAGGTTGCCTTGCTTACACAATCGGTGTTGGTATTGGTTCATGGGGAAGCAACAACGGTGTTGACTGGGCTTGGGATATCACTAACTTTGTATGGTGGATCGGTATTGGTCACGCCGGAACCTTAATCTCTGCTGTATTACTTTTGTTCCGCCAGAAATGGCGCATGGCCATTAACCGTTCTGCGGAGGCAATGACCATCTTCGCTGTACTTTGTGCCGCTATCTTCGTAATGTTACATACAGGTCGTCCTTGGCTGGATTACATGTTATTCCCGCTGCCTAATCAATTCGGTTCGTTGTGGCCAAACTTTAACTCGCCCTTATTGTGGGACGTGTTCGCGGTATCTACTTATATGACTGTATCCATTGTGTTCTGGTACATTGGTTTAATTCCTGATTTTGGAATGATCCGCGACCGTGTTATCAAACCGTGGCAAAAAAAGATGTACAGTTTGCTTTCTTTTGGCTGGGGTGGAAGCGCTCGTCACTGGAGCCGTTTCGAAGAAGTATCCTTAGTACTTGCCGGTTTGTCAACGCCGCTGGTATTCTCGGTTCACTCCATTGTATCCATGGACTTTGCCACATCTGTATTACCAGGCTGGCACACCACTATTTTCCCTCCTTATTTCGTATCCGGTGCGGTATTCTCAGGATTCGCGATGGTATTAACCTTAATGCTCGTGGTTCGCAAGATCTACAGATTAGAACATTATGTAACTATTAAACATGTGGAGTATATGAACATTGTAATTATCGTTACAGGTTCAATTGTTGGTGTTGCTTACTTAACCGAATTATTTGTGGCCTGGTATTCAGGAGTAGAGTGGGAACAATATGCGTTTTTAAATCGCGCTACCGGTCCTTTAGCCTGGAGTTACTGGATCATGATGGGTTGTAACGTGGTGTCTCCGCAATTATTCTGGTTCAAGAAAATCCGTACATCTGTTGTGGCAACCTTCATTCTTTCTATCGTTGTAAATATTGGTATGTGGTTCGAGCGTTTTGTAATTATCGTTCCAACACTGTGTCGTACTTATTTACCGTCTTCCTGGAACACCTATACTCCTTCTTTTATTGATATCGGAATTTTTGTAGGAACCATCGGTATGTTCGGTATGTTCTTTCTGTTATTCTCTCGTTATTTTCCGGTAATTGCTCAGGCTGAATTAAAAACAATATTAAAACAGTCGGGTGAATCGCAAAAAGCTGCTGCTGCGGTTACAGCGCATGGACATCATTAATTATAAAATTAGAATTTAAGAAATAAATGGGACCAACTGCAACAAACAAACACATTATCCACGGCGTTTTTGGCGACGAAGTGCCAATGATGGAAGCCTGTAAAAAATTAAGAGCGTCGGGCATCCGTATCAAGGATGTTTATACGCCAATGCCAATTCACGGATTGGACGGACTGATCGGAGTGCCGCGTACACGCCTTGCTATCTGCGCGTTTCTTTACGGGATCACCGGAACATCTCTGGCCACATTAATGATGTGGTACATGATGATTCATGACTGGCCAAATGATATTGGTGGTAAGCCAACATGGGCGTATTACTTTGCGATACCTGCTTTTATTCCCATCACGTTTGAAGTAACAGTTTTTTGCGCGGCTCACGGAATGGCGTTAACTTATTTGCTCCGTTGCTGGTTAGTACCAGGAGCGAGCGCCAAAAATCCTGATCCCCGTACAACCGACGACAAATTTTTAATTCACCTGGAATTAAACGATGAACAATCTTTAAAAGCGCAGGAAATTCTTAAAAATAATGGCGCTGAAGAAGTTAACCAGAGAGGAACGTTTGTTGTGCCTCCCGCATATGTATTAGACGAAACACATTAGTATTTTTAGTATGAGAAAACATTATAAAACCATAAAATTTGCTTTTGCTGCTGCCTTAACTGGACTGGTGCTTGCAGGTTTTACATCTTGCGGTAAAAGAGACGAAAACAGTCCGGGCGTGGAATTTATGCCTGACATGTATCGTTCACCTTCGCTGGAATATTATCAGACGCACATGGTAGACGGACAGGTTGAAATGAATGCCAAACAGCCTGTAAAAGGTACTGTTGCGCGTGGATTTCTTCCCTATGCATATGAAAATACAGCCGAGGGGTATGCTAAAGCCGGAGAGTCTTTAAAAAATCCTTTAACCGCGAAATCACGCGAAGAGTATGAAAAAGAAGGTGAAGTAATTTACGGAAAGTTTTGTGTGCATTGCCACGGTGCTTCCGGTGCCGGCGATGGTAAGGTTGGATTAAAACTTCCGGGCGCGCCTCCTGCATACAGCGGTACACTTAAAAATTTACCTGAAGGAAAAATATTTCACTCCATCACTTATGGTAAAGGTTTAATGGGTCAGCATGCAAGTCAGCTTACACAAGAAGAACGCTGGAAACTGGTTTATTTTGTTCAGAAATTACAAGGTCCTAAAGAAACTGCTGCCTCTGCCGATAGTACTAAAACAACGGCTGCTGCAACACCTTCAACAGGAACAAAACAACATTAATTAATAAGATTTAAGAGAGACTATGAATACCGATAAATTAAATTTTACAGTTCCTTCAAAAGCAAAGTTATTCTCATTCATCCTGATGGGTGTTGGATTACTATCAATTATTTTGATGTTTTTAATGGACAAAGAAAATCACGAGGAGCATTATCATGCCGGAACCCGCGCCTGGAGCAATGTATTTGCCGGATCCTTTTTCTTTATGGCCCTTTCCCTTGGCGCGGCATTCTTTTTAGGATTGCAATATGCTGCTGAAGCAGGCTGGTCAACCACCATCAAGCGTGTAATTGAAGCTGTAACCATGTACCTTCCGTGGGGCTTAAGCTTTATGTTACTATTATTCGTTATTGGTCAGTTGCATGGTCACCACATGTATCATTGGATGGCAGACGGTATTGCCGACCCTAACAGTCCGAACTATGACGAAGTAATTGCGGCAAAGATCGGATACTTCGGTGTTTTCTGGTGGGTAAGAACTTTACTTTATATGGCAGGATGGTTATGGTTTACACTTAAATTACGTAAAAATTCACTTGAAGCTGATAAGCTTGATGTTGACGTGAACAACAGCTACCACTGGAAAAATATCAAGTTAGGCGCATGGTTCATGGTATTGTTCGCTGTTACTTCCTCTACTGCATCATGGGATTGGTTAATGAGTATTGATACACACTGGTTCTCGACTTTATTCGGATGGTATATCTTCTCAGGTATGTGGATCAGCGCTATTGTTGCAATCACTGTTCTTGTGATCTGGATGAAAAAATTAGGCTACCTTGAATATGTAACCGAAAGTACTATTCACGATATGGGTAAATGGATGTTCGCTGTTTCTTTTCTTTGGACATATCTTTATTTCTCTCAATTCATGCTCATCTGGTATGCTGATATTCCTGAAGAGGTAACTTATTTCCAGACACGCTGGGAAAGCTACAAGGCTCTTATGTGGACCGTTTTATTCGTTAATTTTGCTTTCCCGATGATTATGCTGATGAGTCGCGATTGTAAACGAAATTTCTTCTTCTTAATGTTTGTTGGAACCATCATTTTTATAGGACACTATTTAGACCTGATCATGATCGTTATGCCAGGAACAGTTGGACACAGCTGGACCGGTTTAAGCTGGATGGAATTCGGTACTTTCTTTTTCTTCCTTGGTTTATTTATTCATGTAGTATTAAGGGCGTTAAGCAAAGCACCACTGCTTGTAAAGAACCACCCCTTCCTGCAGGAAAGCTTACATCATTCAACCTAAGATGCCGGGATTAAAAAAGAAGATTTAGAATTTGAAAAATAGAAATTAGTAATACAAACCTCAGATAAAATGAATTTTTTAGTAATATTAGCCATAGTTTTATTAATAGTTGCGGGACACCAATTATTAAGGATCATTGAATTAAGCCGTGGATTAAAAAAAACCAACGAGTGGCGTCTTACCGACACCGACAATAACATGATGGGTAAAGCTATGCTTTGGTTCATGATATTATTCTTTGCGTTTTTTATCTGGCAGGTAGAACGTTGGATAGATCGTTCGCTTCCGCCAGCTGCATCCGAACATGGCGCCATTATTGATACACTTTGGGACTGGAACATGTACCTTGTTATTTTTGTATTCTTTGTGACTAACTTCTTTCTTTTCTACTACGCTTATAAGTACCGTGGTAACTCAAAAGCTGTAGCAAAGTTTTTCCCGCATGATAACCGTTTAGAAATGGCATGGACTGTTGTTCCTGCAGTGGTTCTTGCTTTCGTAATTATTTTTGGTTTAAAATACTGGAACGAAATTATGGATCAAGCCACGGATCCGAATAAAATCATTGTTGAATTATATGCCAAACAGTTTGACTGGACAGCACGTTACACAGGTAAAGACGGGAAATTAGGTTCAACCGATTACCGCCAGATCTCCGGTTCCAATTCAGTTGGTATGGATACGATCGACACACAAGGGAATGATGATATCCTCATAAAGAGCGACATTCACTTACCGATTGGACGTGAAATCGAATTACAGATCCGCTCACGCGACGTAATTCACAGCGCTTATTTACCACATTTCCGCGCGCAGATGAACGCCGTGCCGGGAATGATCACCTACTTTAAATTTAAGCCTACAAAAACCACGGTAGAAATGCGTAAAGATCCCTACACTGTTAAAATGATGGAAGGAATCAACAAACAACGCGCTAAGGAAGGAAAAGAACCTGTGATTTTTGATTACCTGTTATTATGTAATAAAATTTGTGGCGCATCGCATTACAATATGCAAAGAAATATTATTGTTGAGTCTGAGAAAGATTATAACGAGTGGTTGGCTAAACAAAAGCCAGTTAAAACCGTAGCTGAAAAGAAATAAAAATAATTAAACAAGATAGATATGGCTTCTGAAAAAAATACTGCACTGGAAAACGAACATTTGGTACATCATGATCATGTTCATGGTCATGACGATCACGAGCATCACGAAACGTTTGTGACCAAATACATCTTTAGTCAGGATCACAAAACCATTTCACGCCAGTTTTTAATTACGGCGGTGATAATGGCTGTTGTGGCTATGACAATGTCGGTCATCTTCCGTATGCAATTAGCCTGGCCGGGAGAGAAATTCGCATTTGTAAACGCACTACTGGGTGACAAATGGGCAAAGGATGGTATCCTTAGTCCTGACATGTATCTGGCCCTTGTTACGATCCACGGAACCATCATGGTGTTCTTTGTATTAACAGGCGGACTAAGCGGTACGTTCAGTAACTTACTTATTCCTTACCAGATTGGCGCGCGCGACATGGCTTCAGGATTCCTGAACATGTTATCGTATTGGTTCTTCTTCGTTTCAAGTGTGATCATGATGTCTTCTTTGTTTATTAACGATGGTCCTGCTTCTGCGGGGTGGACAATTTATCCGCCGCTCTCCGCTTTGCCTGAAGCCATTCCGGGATCTAAATTAGGAATGACATTGTGGTTAATTTCAATGACCATTTTCGTTGTGTCCTCCTTATTAGGAAGTTTGAATTACATCATTACCATCATCAACTTGCGCGCAAAAGGAATGAAAATGACAAGAATGCCTTTAACGATCTGGGCGTTTCTCATCACAGCTATCCTTGGTGTATTGTCTTTCCCTGTATTGGTTTCCTGTGTATTGTTATTGATCATGGACAGAAGTTTTAACACTTCATTTTATTTATCAGATATCTACATCGGCGGTCGTCCGTTAGACGCAAGCGGTGGAAGTCCTGTTTTATTTGAGCACTTATTCTGGTTCCTTGGTCACCCTGAAGTATACATCGTATTATTACCGGCCCTTGGTATCACTTCAGAAATCATCGCAACTAATTCGCGTAAACCAATTTTCGGTTACCGCGCTATGATCGGCTCAATGCTGGCTATCGGTTTCTTATCCTTTATTGTTTGGGGTCACCACATGTTTATGACGGGTATGAGTCCGTTCCTAGGATCTGTGTTTGTGTTCACGACTTTATTGATCGCGATTCCTTCGGCCGTAAAAGCATTTAACTACATTACAACACTGTGGAAAGGTAATATCCAGCATACACCTGCAATGTTATTTTCAATCGGATTAGTATCTTCATTTATTACCGGCGGTGTTACAGGTATTATCCTTGCCGATTCTACGTTAGATATTAATGTTCACGATACTTACTTCGTGGTGGCTCACTTCCACATTGTAATGGGCTTAAGTGCCATCTTTGGAATGTTTGCCGGTGTTTACCACTGGTTTCCGAAATTGTTCCTTCGTATGATGAACAAAAAACTAGGTTACGTTCACTTCTGGTTCACATTTGTTTGTGCGTATGGGGTGTTCTTCCCAATGCACTTCCTGGGGCTGGCTGGTGTTCCACGTCGTTATTACACGAACAGTAACTTCCCGATGTTTGACAACTTAGTTGACATTAACGAGATCGTTACAATCTGCGCTATTATTGGTGCGTTGGCACAGGGTGTTTTCTTGTTCAATTTCTTTTACAGCATGTTCCGCGGCGAAAGAGCTCCTCAGAATCCATGGAATTCAAATACACTTGAATGGACTACGCCAATGGCTCATATCCACGGTAACTGGCCGGGTGCTTTGCCTGAAGTTCACCGTTGGGCTTATGATTACAGCAAACCTGGTAAGATGCAGGATTTCGTTCCTCAAACGGTTCCTCTCGAAGAGGGTGAGCACGATGGAGGCGCACATTAATAAAGTTTTAAAACCCCGGAAATTATTTCGGGGTTTTTTGTTTCCAACAGTAAGACACTAAGACACTAATTATCACGAATTACACAAATGTATTTTCAACCTAGGTAATCAAATTTGTGCAATTAGTGTAAATTCGTGTCTCCAATACGAACAATGGCTACCAAAGATTTTTTTGAAATGGTGTACCAGGTGGTGCGCCTGATCCCGAAAGGAAGAGTAACCAGCTACGGCGCAATTGCCGCTTACCTGGGCGCTAAAACATCTTCGCGCATTGTAGGTTACGCCATGAATGGCGCGCATCGTATAAAGCCTAAGGTGCCGGCGCACCGAGTTGTTAACCGGGTTGGATTGTTAACCGGCAAACATCATTTTGAAACTCCGTACCAGATGCAGGAACTTTTAGAAAAAGAAAAAGTAAAAGTAAAGGAGGATAAGGTTGTGGATTTTAAAAAGCTGTTTTGGGATCCGACGGAGGAGTTGAAATTATAATAATCGCTTTTGCTATTCCGTCTTCTTTATCCCATTCACATGCATAACACATTCGTTGCAGTAATGCTTTCCATCACAGCCGGTAATTCCCGGGCAATCCTGGGTGCAAATATCTTCGCAGTGTTCTTTATAGTAAGCAGCGTCGTAGCACGTAGGTGGCAGGTTTTTTTTGCAGGAGAGTAAAACGAGAATCAATAATAAGGCGAGTGTGAGGTTAAAAAGAAGTATTAACCGCGGACTCTTATTTATTTTTTCCATGATAAATAAGTTTTAATAATAACGTGTGAAGAAGCCTTTTATTGCGACTGCTTTTAAAAAGGAGAATAAAAAAAAGCGCAGAATTTCTTCCGCGCTTTTCATTACAATTTATTTTTAATGTTTAAAGGAATGCGCAGATAACACCACCCATGAGAGCCATCGACACGATCCAGTATCCTGCACTGATCGCAATGTATTTAAACTTACGGCCTTCGAACAGCGCACTTGTTCCAATAATTGGCAAGGCAATCATGATTCCGGCAAGAGTGCCATGTAATGCGCCATGTTTAAACGTACGAAAGTTGTTTCCGTATTTCGCGTAAAAACCACTCATTAACTGCATTACTTCCGAGTTAGGATCGCCCATACCCGGCTCGTTGGCAAGGATTGAAAATACCGACATTTGATGGACCGTTAGGGACATTAAAGCAAATGCAACAAGTAAACCAAACACATAACATAGGCTAAATACTATGGCCATGTTTGGACCTTTGCCTGCTTCAGGTACAGGAGTGTTACTTGCCTTCATCCATGCATTGCCAAATACTTTAGGGTTGTACCAGATAAAGCCGATGAATAAAGGGATTAAAGCTGCTATGAAAGGAATATAAAAATGAAATTGCATCATGGTTTATTTTTTAGGGGTTTTTAATTTTTAAAATATTATAATTTTATTTTCTGACGATTATTATGTTTGCGCTTAATTATTAAGCATTACCGGCATCACAAGCATCAGCACATCTTCTGCAGGGTTCGCGTTATTGTTTGGTAAAATAATTCCCGCACGGTTTGGCGCACTCATCTCCAGAACAATTTCATCACACTCAAGATTGCTCACCATCTCCATTAAAAAACGTGAATTAAAACCAATCTCCATGTCTTCTCCAACATAAGTACAGGTAAGCAATTCATGCCCTTCGTTCGCAAAGTCAAGATCCTCGGCACTTACACGCAATTGGCTTCCGGTAACTTTTACACGGATCTGGTGTGTGGCTTTATTGGCAAAAACACTCACGCGCTTTAATGCTCCAAGAAACGCGCTTCTGTCGATGGTTAATTTATTCGGATTTTGTTTTGGAATTACAGCTTCGTAATTAGGATATTTTCCATCAATCAAACGGCACACTAAATTAATATTCCCGAAGCTGAACAACGCGTTTGTTTTATTGAATTCGATTTTTACAGCATCATCAATTCCGCCCAGTAAACTTTTTAAAACATTTAAAGGTTTTTTTGGCATGATGAAGGATGCCGCTGTGCCTGCCTTGGCGTCGTTACGCGTGTAGCGCACGAGCTTATGAGCATCTGTTGCAACAAATATAGAGTTGCTTTCGTTGAACTGACAAAATACTCCGCTCATCACCGGCCGCAAATCATCATTACCGGTAGCGAAAATAGTTTTATTAATGGCATTAGCTAACACATCGCTTTTAATCACAATAGAAGACTGTGATTCAAGTTTTGCAAGTTTAGGATATTCTTCTCCGTTTTGCCCGCTGATATTATAATCACCGGTTTCTGTTTTTAATTTAACGGAGTGTTTTGTTTTGTCTACAATAAAAGATATTGGCTGCTCAGGAAGGTTGGCAAGCGCTTCCAGTAAAAATTTGGCCGGTACCGCAAGACTACCAGTGTCATTCGACTCTACTTTTAAAGAAGTGGTAATGGTTGTTTCCATATCACTTGCCGACAAAGTAAGTTCACCCTTCTGAAGTTCCAAAAGAAAACAATCTAAAATAGGAATGGTATTATTTGTATTTAAAACACCACCAATAGATTTTAGGTGTTTTAATAATGCTGATGCGGATACAACGAAATTCATAAGGTTGGTTTTAACCACCAAAATTAGGTTTACTGTGGTGATAAGAGGGGTAAGGGCGCCTTTAGTTTTAAGCTACTTTTTAACACTTGCCGGGGCGAAGTATCCCGGGTTTACAAGCAGTTTGCCGAATACGTAAAACTGAATCAACGCCCATTCTTTATCAGCGTCAAAACGCATGTAAAGCCTGTCTGGATCATGTTTATACACTACGCCTTCCTCAGGAATTAAACTGGTGGGTTGTTTGTAAAAGAATTTATAGTCAGACGTTCTGAAATTATTACTGCTCACTGATAGCGACACAAATGGTTTCAGCGCGGCAAGAGAGTCTTCCAGTTTTTTGGCTTTACCCGTGAACACAGCCTCGTAAGATACATTTTGAAAGTACGCGAGGTATTGTTTCATTTTGTTTATGTCGAATGGAATTTCTTTTCCGTGCGCGTCCTTTAATTTAAAATCCGTAGTGCTTAAAAGTTCAATGGTGAATGAAGAATCAGGCTGCTCGTTATTCAACAACTTTATTTGTTTCATCTGAGGTGGCGTAAAATTCATTACAACCCTGTCTCGCCACTCGCCTTCTTTTGCAATAAACCGGGGAATCAAAAATCCCTGGAAGCCGGGAATGAAAACCACGAAAGGATCTTTATAATTTTCGCCGGAGGAAGGATCGCTTAACAACGCGTAAGATCCTTCCGAATCCGTAGTCTCATGTCCGATATAAAATTGTTTTACCTTTTTTTCGCCGGCATATATTTCCACTTTTAACGCGGTGGCTGCCATTACCTTTAAAATTCCTTCCTTGGCGTGCTTTGACACAGGCATCTTCACTTCCATATGTTTTATGGCTTCCATAAGGTTTAAGATGGCGTCAGGCCTGCACGGATATTTATTATTAACTACCCAGGCATTCTTTGTTCTCACAAGAGTGGAGCGGTCGCCTTCTTTATCGGCAATAAATATTTTAGTAATTGCGGCGGTATCCTGGTATTTAAAATTACGTGCTTCGCCGTCAATAGTGGAATTTCTGTTTTTATACTTATAGGTATAAAGCGCGAAACCTGTAAGTAACAACAATATGCCAATGATAATAAAAGAAGATCTTTTTTTCATGTACTTTTTTTCTTCAAAAATGAAATGATAAAAACAGGTTTGTTACTGCACAGAAATAAATTTACGGCAGGTTTAGTTTTGGAGATTATTACTTGAACTCGCTTCTTGCATCAAATAAAGAGCTTGCAAGATTGTTATACCTGAGGCTTATTTCAAAGCCACCCATATATTTTGATGCTGTGCGGTAACCTGAAACATTAAAGTCGTAAGCCATTCCAATCGCATAGTCGCCCATTTCGTAAACTACTTTTGTTATAAACGCATCATACGAACGGTAAAATAATCCTACGCCAAATGCGTTAACGGTTTTTTGTCCAGTTACTTTAGTCCCGGTTCCTGTGCGGTACTTGATATAGGTTCCTGTGATGTATTCCCATGCCTGCGCTTGTTTCTGAACTACGAAGGCGGGTGTAACTGTAAATTTAGTGTCTTCAAAATCATAAAGGGTGGTTAAGGCTCCGACTAGTTTTACCGGAAGATGGTAGCTTGATCCTGCACCATAATCCTGTGTAGGCTTGTTTAAGTGGAATGCACCAAATGAGATTTTAAATGACTGAGCATCGTCATGATCCTGGTCTACTTTTACTTTGCTGTATTCATACGCCATCCCAATTGAAACATCAGTGGTGGTAAATTGTCTGTAAACAACGCTTTCGCCGGTTGGTTTGGAAGGGTCGATAGTGTTGCCGTCAAACTGACTGGCGTAAGTTAGTTTGTTGTAGTTTCCGCTGGTGGCATCTGCACCGCCCGCAATACCAACGCTGAAAACACTGCGCTTGCTTAACTTCAATATTCCGCTAACATTTAAGAGTGCAGTGGTTTTGGACAAACCTGCCGATCCGGCCCTGTCGTTAAACACGGTTAGTCCCATTCCCACAAACGCTTTACGCTTTTTCGATTTAAATAATCCTCCGTCAATTGAAAGACCAATGGTTTGATAAGGCTTTCCCATTGGCGACCACTGATTCCGGTAATTGGCAATGGCGCGGAAATACCCGTTAAAGAAACCGGTGTTGGCCGGACTTAAAAATAGAGGCGTTTCAAATACCTGTGAAAAGTGTATGTCCTGCGCCTTAAGCGGTCCTGAAAGGACTACAAAGAGCAAAGCAAAAAAGAGATATATTTTTTTCATAAAGCTTATTACAAGTCAGTGTTATCTGACAAGAGTTACATTACCTTTTTTAATTTTTGATTCACCGTAAACATTTTTATAGCTGATCACGTAAGCGTACACCCCCGTTTGCGCTGGCTGTCCTTCGTATGTGCCGTTCCATCCGTGCGCGGGTTCGGTGCTTCTGAACACTTCTTGTCCCCAGCGGTTCCAGATGCGGAATTCAAATTCTTTCGTGTAAAGGGCACTGCCCAATGGCTTAAACTCATCGTTATTGCCATCTCCGTTTGGAGTAAACCCTGTAGGAATATCAACGTCGCTGGTAATATCTGTAAACACTGCAATAATATTATCAGGCAGGTTAAAATCAATCGCGATTGAATCTACACTTAAAGGAACGTTGTTTTTAACGGTATGGTTCTTAAGTTCCCAATGGTGAAATACATAATTCGTACTCGTTGGAATAGCTTTGAAACTGATCTGGGTGTTAAAGTAACGTCCAGACCAAATATAGAATGGTAATACAATTGAATTGAGCCTTACATTACCGGCGCCTACAGGAAACACATCAACTGTAAGGTCGTGAGGGCCCTGCATGCTGTAGCACCCCGGTTTGTTAAAGGCATAGGTAAGGTAATTACATCTACCGGCAACCGCGCGCCTTAGCCTTATCGTATTGGTATCCCAGGTTCCCATGGTAGTAATAAAGCGACCCGGATTCGGCGCTGAGCCCGGATCTTCATGGTACTGCATTTCTTTTTTAAAGAGATTAACCACATAATCATAATGCGCTAAAATATTTTCGCATTTAAGAGCAGTATTTAAAAGATCCTGATAGCGGTTTTTGTATTCTAACTGGAATGATGGATTACCCCAGGAGCTCTTACCCGGGTAGGTGCCCATTAAAAGGCTGAGAATATTTCCATGACCGTTACCGGCGTAAGTGCTTATCAAACTGTTATTGTAGGTAGACTGCACATAACAAGGCGGCGTTAAGGTGCTGGTGTATACCAGTGTATTTGTTGCCAGTGCCTGGAAAGTAAAGGTAGCAGGCATGTTCCACAAATAGTAATGCCATTTGCCGGAATTTAAATAACCTCCATTTTTAGCGAACGCGATGTCGTAGTTCCAGAGATTACTGTTCATGGCATAACTGTTCATGATCATGTAATCCATAAAACTTCCTTTATCAAGATGTTTTAAAAGCGTGTTATAATTGTTTGTATTGTTCATCGGGTTGGTCATAACCCTATCGTAAACATTTACCCTGAAATCGTTTAAAGGCGGAATATTTGTGGCCGTATTCGTAAATGGATCTACAACCCATCCATCAGTATTATGATAAAACTCACAGTCTAGAGAATCTTTTGAACCCGGTACCGGATTATAATAATTTTCATAATTCTTGTCATATACTTCCCGCAGATCGTATACGCCCCAGTACTTCCCATTTACAAACAATATCAATGGCTTAATGTGCAAGGGATTGACCCTGACGTTATACTTTGCAGCGAGCGATTGATAAAATACATCCCGGATACCTGTGCCATCAGAAGTGGAAGTGCCCGTTGAAGCCGCGGGAACGGAATGTGCCTCAAAATCACCGGCCTTGACGTGCAGGGTCGGAAAGAGCGTTCTGGTACTCGTCCCTAGCCCATCGACATTAAAAATATTTCCTTCAAAATTACAACCGTATCCCCTTCGGTCATCAATGGTTAAATAAAAACCTCTTTGTTTGGTTAACCAGGCTTCCTGTGGCGGCCTCGACATTACAGCGTAACCTTCAACGATCTGTTGTTTTTTATCAAAATATTCTACGTGAACGGTTGGAGAAGAAGCCCCATTATTTGGCGGTGTAGCCCAATTGGTATCAACGGAGTGGATAGCCACCGACATAATTCCAAACTCAGGCGTAAAGTTGTCGTAGTTACCTCCATTTTCAGAAAAATAAGTATTGGTTTCACAGAAGCTTGGAAGAAAGTTGTCATAGAGGCAATTCAGGCTCGGAATGGCCACTGCAGCTGTTTTCTGATAGTTCACAGCGCGGTACATAATATTTTCTACTACAAACAGAGGCACAGTGGTTCCGGTATATACGGGATCGGTTAATTGCGGGAAGCTTCCGTCAATGGTATAATGCACTTCATTGCAGGAGTTTGTAGAATCAGCGTCAGAACCATTCACGTTTATCAGAAGGGTTTGCCCGTTCTTTCCCCATCCGGCCTGCGGACTAAACGTGGGAATCGGCATGTATCCTTTGTAGCTTCCTACAGCGGGATTTTGCATAGGAAAGGAATGTGTTGGATACAAACGCCATGCATTTATACCCATCTGGCAATAATTTACCCGTCCCCAGGTATGGCCTAATGCTGTTTGCTGAATGTAAATTGAATCGCGAATAACATTTTGAGAGTTAACAAGCATCAGGTATTGTTTTTTGCACTGATCAAGCGAAAAATTAGCATGATGATACCATGTGCCTGTTGGAGCAGTGCCCACGTATTTACTTTCGTTGATCCCGCTCAGGTAAACCATTCCATACTGCCCAACGCCCAGCGTAAAGGTGCTTGGAAACTTCCATTTCTGAAGATTATTCTTATCGTTAGTGAGGTAATAGCCCGATAAACTTAAAGAATAAGTGAAATTATTATAAATTTCAACCGCGTCATGCAGTCCGTAATTATCCGCATAGCCGGTATTACCCACACTTACCTCATTTAGTACAATACCAATGCAATTACTCTGGGATTTACCTTTTTGATAAATACCGGTTAAAAGCATAACAGCTATAACTAAAAAAAACTTACTTTTTAACATAATGGCATACAATTTTAGTTAATTAACTAATTTTCAAATATACACATTAGTACGTTAGAACTAAAAAAAACGTTGGGTTTAGGTACATATTTTTCAAAGTTATATTGTTAATTGCCAAATCAAAAGAGTAACTTAGTAATCTTTAAATTTTCTATGAGTGATTCATTGCATCATGAGTGTGGGGTAGCGTTGGTAAGGCTCTTAAAACCGCTTGAATACTATAAAACCAAGTATGGTTCGGCAAGATACGGCCTTCACAAATTATATCAGGTGATGGAGAAAATGATAAACCGTGGACAGGATGGCGCGGGTATTTCTACCATCAAGTTAGATGCAATACCTGGCACAACTTATATCGACCGTTTACGCTCAATTGAGCACAAAGCCACACAGGATATTTTTGGGCAAATCAATGATTTATTCCTGAAGGCGCAGGCTACTAATCCGGAGGCATACAAAAGCGCCCAATGGCAAAAAGACAATATTCCCTTTTGCGGTGAGCTGATGCTGGGGCATTTACGTTATGGCACCTTCGGAAAAAACAGCGTTCACAGCTGTCATCCGTTTCGTCGCCAGAATAACTGGATGAGCCGTAACCTTGTTATTGCCGGAAATTTTAATCTCACCAATGTGGATGAGCTTTTTGGCCATCTTGTCGAACTAGGCCAGCATCCGCGCGAACGCACCGATACTGTTACGGTAATGGAAAAAATAGGTCATTTTCTGGATAAGGAAAACGATCGTCTTTTCAAACAATTCAAGGAAAAAGAAGATGATAACGCCGTTATCAGTAAGTTAATTCAGGAAAATATTGATGTTGCATCTATTCTTATTGAAAGCAGCAAACGCTGGGACGGTGGTTATGTAATGTGTGGAATGATCGGACATGGCGACGCTTTTGTGCTTCGCGATCCTAACGGTATCCGTCCTGCCTATTACTACAAAGATGATGAGGTGATTGTTGTTGCAAGCGAACGTCCGGTTATTCAAACAGTATTTAATGTGAGCATTGAAGATGTGCAGGAGCTAAAGCCCGGGCATGCTGCTATCATTAAAAAGGACGGTAGCTTCAGCGAAATAGAAATTATTGAACCTCTCGAAAGAAAAGCTTGCTCGTTTGAACGCATTTATTTTAGCCGTGGCAACGACGCTGATATTTATAAAGAAAGAAATCTTCTCGGAAGAAATTTAACCGGTACTGTGATGCGCAGTATTGATAATGATTTAAAAAATACGGTTTTCAGTTACATACCAAACACCGCGGAAGTGGCGTTTGGCGGACTTGTGGAGGGAATTGACGAACATATCAATAAATGGAAAGCTCAGGAAATTTTAAAGCTGAAAGATAAAGCAAACGAAAAGAATCTTGCCGAAATTTTAAGTTTTCATCCACGGATTCATAAGGTGGTATTGAAGGACGCAAAACAGCGAACGTTCATCACTGCCGATGAAACCCGCGATACGCTTGTGAACCTGGTTTATGACATTACTTATGGCACGGTTGAAAAAGGCGTGGATAACCTCGTGGTGCTGGATGACAGTATCGTTAGGGGAACAACCCTTAAGAAAAGTATTTTACGAATTCTCGACAGGCTTCACCCTAAAAAAATTGTAGTAGTAAGTTCCGCTCCGCAGATAAGATACCCCGATTGTTATGGCATCGATATGGCCATACTCAGTAAATTTATTGCGTTTGAAGCTGCCGTTACTCTTTTGCGGGAAAGCGGAAGAGGTTTGTTTTTAAATGAACTTTACGAACGTGCAAAAGTTGAAATTCAAAAACCGAAAGAAGAACAGGTAAACCTTGTAAAAGAAATTTATAAATCGTTTACGCCTGAAGAAGTATCTGCAAAGATCGCCGAACTATTAAGGCCTAAAGATCTTAAAGCCGACCTCGAAATTATTTATCAGAGTCTCGAAGGCTTGCATGATGCTTGTCCCGGAAATTTAGGCGATTGGTATTTCAGCGGCAACTATCCTACACCCGGTGGAAATAAAGTAAGCAACAAGGCCTTTATCAATTACATCGAAGGAAAAAACGTAAGGGCTTACTAATCGGTTACAACAAGTATAGTTCCCATACCGTCAATTTGAATAGTGCGTTTTCCGCTTTTCCTTTTTGGAATTGTGATAGAAGAATTAATTCTTTTTTTTGTTTTAGTTACACATTTAATCGAGTAAGTGCCCATTGCCAGTTTTTCATATTCTGTTGAGCCAGGGCGAAGTACGTCTTTGAATGTTAGTTTGTCTCCAACCGTTACAGAATCCATATCTTCAACATAGTAATTTGTTACACGCACCTCGTAGCCTTTGCCGCAGGAGGCAAATAAAAGACAAAGAAAAGGAAGCGTGATGATAATTTTAAGAAACGTTTTCATTTCTGTATGCCTCCGTTAGTTTAAATACTGTATTGAGAATATCTTTTTCCTGCTGATCAAAAGTCAGGTTCCTCCTTTCAAAAACTTTTGCCGCAGTTTCAAAAAGTTTTTCCTGGCGATAGGTTTCAAATCCTTTTTCCCCGCCCCAGCTGAAATCCGGCACACGGGTAGGGGGGAAGCCTCCGCCAAAAATATTAGCCGCTACGCCAACAACAGTTCCTGTGTTAAACATGGTGTTAATGCCGCTTTTGGAATGATCTCCCATAATTAAACCGCAGAACTGAAGGCCGGTGTCCATCTGTTTATTGATGTTGTAATTAAAAAGTTTTACGTTGCCGTAATTATTTTTAAGGTTGCTGTTATTGGTATCGGCTCCAAGGTTGCACCATTCGCCGAGAACTGAATTTCCAAGAAATCCATCGTGCGCTTTGTTTGTATAGCCAAAAATCACGCTGTTGCTTACCTCGCCTCCCACTTTACAATGCGGACCAATGGTAGTTGCTCCGTATATTTTTGTATTTAATTTCAGTACGCTGTGTTCGCCCAATGATAACGGTCCGCGTATTGCAGTTCCTTCCATCACTTCTGAATCTGCTGCGAGGTAAATGGGTCCGCCTGTTGTATTAAAAATGCAGGCCTCTGCTTTGGCGCCCCCTTCCAAAAAAATGAGTTTCGGATCGCCAATAACTGTAACGGTTTTGCTCAAGGGTTGCGAAGTCTTATTTTTTGTTAGGAGTTCAAAATCCGATTTTAATGCATCTGCATTTTTTTGAAAAATGTCCCACACATTGTTTATCATCACAAGTGCCCGTGTATATTCGACTTTTTCGTATTTTGCGGGTATGCCTCCATCACCGGACCAGGCAATCAGTTTGCCCTGGTGCATGAATTTTTGCCCGGACTTAATAGTGCCAAGGGCCTTAATAAGAGTTTCATCAGGACAAACGCATCCGTTAATGTAAATTGAACCGGGCTCTTTTTTTACAGGGTATTTTTCAGCGAGGTAATCTTCAGTAACGTAACTACAGGTGGTGTTTAAAAAAGAATCCCACTTTTGTTTAATGGTTAAAATGCCAACACGAATTTCGGCAACGGGACGTGTAAAGGTAAGTGGAAGCAGGTTTTTCCGGTTCTGTTCTTCATCAAATAAAACAATGTTCATAGCTATAAGTTGGGCTGTTCACTTATTTTAAATTCGGTCCGGCGGTTAATTTTGTGCTCCTCATCGCTGCACTCAACGCCATTCACGCATTTGTTCAATAAACGGGTTTCGCCGTAGCCAACTGCTTTCAGACGTTTTTTATTAATGCCTTTAGCGGTCATATAATCCACTGCAAACTGCGCGCGCTTTTTAGATAATCCAAGGTTAAACTCATCACTGGATTTAGAATCAGTATGAGAACTTAATTCAATCATCAGTTTAGGATTGGAGTTCAGAACAGAGATAACTTTGTTAAGGATCTGTATTCCGGCGGCGTCGAGTTTGTAATCACCGGATGCATAATAAATACTTTCGATAATGGTAAGCTCGGTTTTAGCTTTGTTTTTCATTTCAAGAACCTGTAACCATGGATCGTCCACTACAAATTCGCCCATAGCAGCTTTATCAGCATCCAGCATTTTAAAAATAAATTTACCGGAACCGTTTTTGTCCAGCACTTTGTATATTCTTCCTTTGCTGTCGGCAATGTAAATGCGCGTAACGCCTTTTAAAGAAGGATCCGTTTCATCTGCTTCGAATAAATACCCTTTATCGCCTTTAAGATTTCTGAAATTAAATTTCCCTTTATCGCTGGTAGTCACCATTTGCGGGTCAAACGCGCTGCCCTCTTCTTTTATTTTTATTTTAGCGTTGGCAATGGGCTTCTTATTCTGATCGTACATGTAGCCGAAAATATCCATTACAAGATTTACATCATCAGCATCCATTTCTTTTAACAGGCTTTTTTCTGAACTCAGGATTTTAAAGTTAAATTTTCCGCCGCCTGTTGTAAAGGTTTTTAACTCTTTACCGCTTTTATTGGTGAGGGTTACTTTTGTATTTGCCGGCAAATTAATGTCGGTTTCTTCTATCGAAACAATGTAATTTTGATCGGCGGGAATGTTGCGGAAAGCAAATGCGCCAAATTCGTTGGTGGTGGTTTCTTCTACTACATCGCCATGATCATTCACGATTTTTATCCGCGTGTTGCTGATGGGCTTGCTTGGGTTTTCACCGTATAAAAGATTTCCGGCAAGGGTAAGGTTATCTTCGGTAAATAAATCGGGCAAACCATTAGGATCAACAGGAAGATTTTTAAATACAAACTTATCATCGCCCTCTTTGTTGGTTACGCGGTGAATGATTTTATTTTTGTCGGCCAGGTAATATCTTGCTTTTCCGTTAAACTGCGGATCGTCAGAATCAATAATGGCCATGTACTTTTTATCAGCATCCAGATTTTTAAATTCAAAAGTTCCATCGTTATTGGTTTTCATGCTATCCAGGTGTTTACCTGCTTCATTGGCAAGCACCACCATTACTCCTTTAGCCGGGTCACTCGCGTTTTCAGTTAATAAAACGGTCCCCGAAATATTTATAAAACGATTGGTGAATTTATACCAGTAAATATCATCTTTTCCTTTTCCGCCAACCCTGTTGGAAGAAAAATACCCAATGGAGTCGTTCAAAAAGGTTATCCCGAAATCATCGTAACTGCTGTTGATGTTCAATCCTTCATTACGCACAAGGATCCATTTATTATCAACGCTCCTTGCAGAGTATAGATCAAGCCCGCCATATCCAGGAAGACCATTGGAGGCATAATAAAGGATGCCATTCTTTTTGATGGTGGGAAACATTTCATCACCCGACGTATTAATGTCAGGAC
>JACDDR010000161.1 GCA_013816895.1 Bacteroidota bacterium | reverse complement strand
CTTTTCTGGATATATACTTAAAGGCCTTTGCAAAGAAAGAAAAATGGACGGGCGAATTCCGTATGCTTGACAAGAATGGAGATTACAGATATATTTTAGCGAATGGTCCGGCCCGATTTCGCCCCGATGGCACTTTTGCAGGTTATATCAGCACCAGCATTGATATCACCGAGCGAAGAGAAGCGGAAAACAAACTAAAGAAAAGTGAAACTGAGTTGCGCAGCTTTATTGAGAGCGCCCCCTATCCAATTGGAGTTTATATTGGAGAAGAACTTATTGTTGAGGTTGCCAACCAGGCCATGCTCGACACCTGGGGAAAAGGAAAGAATATTTTCGGGAAGTCATACGAGGAAATATTACCGGAGCTAAGTAATCAGGAAATTTTTGCACAGCTGGACAGCGTGTTTAAAACCGGCATCGCTTTCCATGCAAAAAATAAACGAGTAGACCTGATGATCGACGGAAAAATGAACACGCATTACTTCAACTACAGCTTTACGCCTTTATTTGACGATAAGGGTAAAGTATATGGGGTAATGAATACCGGCGCGGATGTTACAGATCTGAACCTTGCCATACAAAAAGCCGAACAAAGCGAACAAAGTTTGAAGGAAACTATTTTACAGGCGCCGGTGGCCATGTGTATTTTAAAAGAATCGGACTTTATTGTTGAGCTGGCAAATGATTTAATGTGTGAATTATTTGGGAAGCCGCAGGCAGAGATTACCGGGAAACCTATTTTTGTTGCCTTGCCTGAAGCCAGAAATCAGGGATTCGAGGAATTACTCAACGGTGTATATTCTACCGGAAAACCCTTCACGGCCGAAGGCGCCGCTGTTAATCTACTGCGCGGCAAATCCATGCAAACCCTTTATGTAAATTTTGTGTATGCTCCTTACAGAGAACGCGAGGGAATTATTTCAGGAATTTTGGTTATTGCCGTTGATGTAACAGCACAGGTAATAGCCCGCCAGCAAATTGAAGAAGTGGTTGCCGCAAGAACCAAGGAACTTGCTTTGGCCAACAGTGATTTGCAGAAATCAAATGCAGAGCTAGCGCAGTTTGCTTACATCGCCTCTCACGACCTGCAGGAACCTCTGAGAAAAATAACCACTTACGCCGAAATACTCGAAAAGCGCATTGCCACAAAGATTGATGAACAGTCGCGCGTTTATTTTGAGAAGATAAATAATTCCTCTTCAAGAATGAATGTTTTAATTAAAGACGTTTTGGCTTACTCTGAGATTTCAAAAGAAACAGAGCTTTTTAAAAGCGTTGATCTTAATCAGATTATTAATAATGTGCTGAGCGATTATGAGTTATTAATTGAAGAAAAAAAGGCCAAAATTAAAGTGGATCGGTTACCATCAATAGAAGCGGTTCCGTTGCAAATGAGTCAGCTTTTCAGTAATCTGATAAGCAATGCCTTAAAATTCAGCAGAAAAGAAATTGCAACGGTGATAAAAATTACTTGCACAAAAGTAAATTCCAAAGAACTAAAATCTCTGAAACTAAACGCGAATGGTGAATATGTAAAAATCCAGGTATCTGATAACGGTATTGGATTTAAAGAGGAGTATCAGGAAAAGATTTTCAATATCTTTCAGCGCCTTCACCGTAAATCAGAATACGCGGGCACGGGCATTGGCCTTGCCATGTGTAAAAAAATAGCGCTTAGCCACCGGGGGGATATGAATGCGGAAGGAAGCTCGGAGTCAGGAGCAGTTTTTAATATTATTTTACCCGTAAAACAACCCGCCTTAAATTGAGTTTTTAAAAAAAATTATATTTAAACTTTATATGGAAAACCAATCACGCGTACATGGTTCAATATTTTTTCTGCTGAAGAAATTTGTGATCCACAATTATTCCGAAGCAATGTGGCTGCAGCTAAACCAGGAGTCCGGCATTGACGAAACAAAATTTGAAATGACGCATAATTATCCTCTTTCAGATATTGAGGCCATTATAAACAGGGCTTCGGTTCATACGGGTTTTAGCGGAGCAAGGCTGCAGGAAACCTTTGGCGAATACCTGGTGCCCGATTTGTTCACGCTTTACAAAAGCTACCTGAACCCGGCCTGGAAAACATTTGATGTGCTTGAGCAAACCGAAAACGTAATGCATGGCGCGGTTAGAAAACTAAACAGTACGGCCACCCCCCCCGGTGTTAAACGTTACAAAGGTGAACGATAAACTGCTGATGATTGATTATTTTTCAAAACGGAAAATGGGCGCGCTGGCAGTTGGCATTATTAAAGGCATTGCTACATACTACAACGAGCAGGATAAAATAGAAATAAAATCAATGAGCGATCCTGAGGATGAAAGAGTACAGATACGCGTTGAGTTTAAATGAGGTGATGAAACCTTTTTAGCCTTTAACCTGTCGAGTCTGTTCAAATCCGTATTAATACCGCTTTATGATTCGTGAAGCATTGTTGTTAACAAGCTGCAGCATTTCGGGGTGGAGGCACATGGCAGATGGATACCGATTGTTATTTAAGCTCAACAGAATAATGGTACCCATTAAGCAAAGGCTTATTTTACTGATTTGCTGGCGAAAATTTTTTAAATAAGATGTTAATTATTGACTTTAAATTTTGTATATTCGGATATTTAATATGAAAAAAACACTCTTAATTTTTGTAATTTATTGTTTGTCGGGCTTTTCAAATTTCGCAAACGCTCAACAGCCTCCGTCATTATCTGAAAATGTTACTGATAAAGTTGTGATAGGATTGCCTGGATTAAGCAATCAGCAGCTACTCGATATCAAATTGATAATTTCAAATAGCAGTCAGATAGTTGTCGCTAAGTTCGTATACGATGATCACAACTGCCTTTTACTTTCTCTCAATACTAATGGTAGTGAGTTTAAGCAATTCTACGATTTACTTAAAATTTTCAGTCAGACTTATCCAATGGAAAAAATGTACATTAAACCCTATAGTGTTTATGACGAAATTGATAATAAATTGAAAGGATTAACAGTAACGAACATTAAGTAAGATGAAGAAATTATTATTTTTAGCCTTTTTGTCATTTAGCCTTTTTTCTTTTTCAAACATTATTAACATGGGTAATGGAACGGTTACCGTACCCTGTGGTAGTAATCATAATTTTTATGATTCCGGAGGAAGCGGAGGGAGTTATGCAAATAGCCTGGATTATACTTTAACAATAACGGCCGCAACAGCAGGTTCCTGTTTAAGTATTTCTTTTAACAGTTTTAATACAGAAAGTTGCTGCGATAATTTAAAAATTTACGATGGGGTAGGCACCGGAGGTACCTTGTTTGGAACATTTTCCGGGGCTACTTTACCTCCAAATTTTGTTTCAACCAGCGGTTCTTTAACTTTTGTTTTTCACTCAGACGGAAGTATTGTTAGTACCGGATGGGACGCTATTATTACTTGTACGGCATGTCCACCGCCCCCGGCTTATTATTTAATGAATAACACAAACTTAGCCTTAACGTGCCCACCCACGTTTTCTCTTTTTTATGACAGTGGAGGCCCTTCAGGCAATTACAGTAACAGTGAAAATTTTACCAAAACTTTTACTGCCCCAGCGGGGTCGTGTTTGCAAATTAGTTTTGACGCTGCTTTTGCGGTTGAAAGTTGCTGCGACAAATTAAAAATCTTTGACGGGCCAAGCGGTGCCAGCCCATTAATAGGCACTTATGCCGGTACTAACGGCCCTGGAATAGTTGTAGCATCGGGTTCCTCTATCACATTTAGTTTTACTTCAGATGGGTCTATAACTATGGCTGGCTGGCAAGCAACTATTACATGTGTTGCAGCTTGTTCGGGTACACCTACCGGGGGGTCTGCCAATAATTCAACGGGCTCGTGTCCACCTACCGGTTCTGTTTCTCTGGGTGTTTCCGGAGCCTCGGCTGGCGGGTGCGGTATAACTTATCAATGGCAGTCATCAGCGGCCTCAACAGGTCCCTGGGCAAATGTTGCAGGGGCAACCAGTGCTGGATTAATTGCACCTATCAACGCAACTTTTTACCGCAGATTAACCATTTGCGGAGCCAATTCAGGGTCGAGTACCGCGGTTCAGGCCAATTCTGTAACATCAACTCCATGTTCTCTCTCAACGTATACCGCTGCCACTACTACTTATAGTTTTGAAACATTTGTTGGAACAACTCTGCCTACTACAGATGACGTTTTGTTTACAACTGTTGTTAACTTTGGATTCCAGTTCTGTTATGCAGGGGGCACCTACTGGGGAGGCTATGTGGCTTCTAATGGCGCTTTCGTATTTGACGCAGTGCCTTGTTATCCAAATATACAAACCAGCACTTATGCTGCCGGAGGGGTGAGCACCGGTTATACAATACCAAATGCTGCGCCGGTTAACAGCACTTCTATTCCCCGTAATGCGATTTTAGCTCCATGGCAGGATATAAACCCATCACTCGGAGGGGTAATAAGATATTATTCTACAGGTGTTGCCCCTAACCGGAAATTTGTGGTTTCCTACGAAAACATTCCAATGTTTTCCTGTGGTACATTAAGCCCTACAATATATTACACAGCGCAAATAAAAATTTACGAAACTTCCAATGCTATAGAAATTCATGTCGGTAACAAAGGCGTATGTCCGGGATGGGGCAATGGACAGGCCGTGCTTGGCCTTCATAATTTTGACGGTACAGTTTATGTTCCTCCTGTAAATATGACGGCGCATAATGCTGTTGCATCGCCCGGCCCTTATAATCAGTGGAGTATGGTTACTACAGCTTATAAATTTCAATCTCCCTGCGCGGTTAACAACGGGCCATGTGTAATACTGCCAATCGGGTTTAAGAATTTTTATGGCGAGCAGGCTGATCATATTAATAAATTATATTGGGAAACAGAAGTTGAATCAAATATCAAGGAGTTTCAAATTGAAAGAAGTACAGACGCCATCAATTTTAAAACGATAGGTTATGCAATGCCGAATAACAAGCCATCAAAATATACTTTTGACGATAATGCATTTAGAGCAGATGTGATTAACTATTACCGGATCACCTCAGTTGAAAATAATGATAAAAGAAAAAGCACCTTCATTTATCCTTTAGGAGGTGCATTTGCCGACCTTACCGTTTCTGATGTGTTTCCGAACCCGGCATCTAATACGTTTAATATTTCCCTTATTTCAAAAGTAGGAATGAATGTTAATATACATATAAGGGATATGTATGGACGATTAATATCTTCCTCTAACCATGAAGCATCGGTTGGCATTACTACTCTTACCCTGAGTTCGGCACTACTTTCCTCGGGTTTTTATATTGTTGAGATAGGTGATGCCTCAAACGACAAAATATTATCACAACAAAAATTGCTCGTAGTTCATTAACAAAAGATAAACTAAATTTCCTTTAGGTTTATCTGCGACTAAAGTATGAGACTTGTGAACGCATAGTTATTTCCATCGCTATATGCATCATCTATACCAAACCTGGATTTAAATTCAACAGGGTAAAAAAATCAGAATGATTTTTAAACCCAGATTATTCATTTGAATTTCTTAAATGAGCAGCAATCATAAAGGGATGTCCTAAAAAGCTCATTAAAGGTTCATACTTCACGTTCTGCTGCATAATTTGGGTTAAATGGAGAGGGAAGAGACAAGCCGAAACCGTAATGCATGGCGCGGTTAGAAAACAAAACAGTACGGCCAGGCCCCTGGTGTTAAACGTTACAAAGGTGAACGACAAATTGATGATGATGGATTATTTTTCAAAACGGAAAATGGGCGTGCTGGCAGTTGGCAATATTAAAGGCATAGCTACTTATTACAACGAGCAGGATAAATAGAAATAAAATCAATGAGCTATCCTGAGGATGAAAGAGTACAGATACGCGTTGAGTATAAATGAGCTGATGAAACCTTTTTAGCCTTTAACCTGTCGAGTCTGTTCAAATCCGGATTAATACCGTTTTATGATCCGTGAAGCATTGTTGTTAACAAGCTGCAGCATTTCGGGGTAATCAAGGTTTCTATCACAAAAGAGGTTGTCGCCATGATCCAAATGTGTTTGCAGAGCATTTTTTGAGATGGTTATTTCGTGGCAATTATCCGGATTGCCGGGAGGCACATGGCAGATGGTAACCGTATCGTTATTATTAAAGCTCGACAGAATGATGGTAGCCATTAAGCAAAGGCTTATTTTTACTGATTTGCTTGTGGCAAATAACTGGTCTATCTTTTTCATGGCTTTTGGTTTTAAAGGGTTCTACAATTGAGTTGCTTAACTATTTGTACTCAGTAATTTCATCTAGGTTTCAAAATTTTTCTTCTGATTCCTTTTTTAGTTTTCAACAAGGGGACTTCGCACGCATCAAAAGTATTGCTAGTGTCATGTCAATTCAAAATTGTCGGATATAATCTTTTCAGCTTAATTCTTGCGTCCTGAGTTGTAAACTGCCAGTTGATTATCGCATTTTTATTATTTCTATGACTTGCCCAAGCC
>JACDDR010000030.1 GCA_013816895.1 Bacteroidota bacterium | reverse complement strand
CCCATGACCTGTGCTGTCGCAAACAGCGAGATAAAACAGCTCGCAATCGGCAGTGTTGTGTTGGCTGTTTACTGCAGACTGCTTTGTGACAACTGAGGTGGCCCAGTAGAAATCTCCGCTTACAATGTCCTTGGGTTTATACAGGATAAAGTGTTCGCCAAGATTTTTATCCATCAAATGATCCGGCGCTAATAAGGCTTTTTGAATACGCCTGGCATAATGTATACTGTCGGTAATTTCTTTATTTTTCTCCGTAATTAAGTTATACGCTTCTTTGAGTTCCACATTCCTCAGTCTTTCAATTTCCTCTTCTTTTTCGCGAAGCAAAGCATCCTGGAGCTTATCTATCTTTTGTGATTTATCTTTTTCGTGAAGATCCAATGATATGCCAATGAATTTTTCGAGGTACAAAATGCTCTTTTCATAATTGCCGAGCAATTTGTAAATCGCACCGATCTCCTGGTATATTTTAGCTTCTTTGGCGGGTTGGTTTATTTCCACGGCTAGTTCACCGGCTCTGACAAGGTAAGCGATGGCTTTTTCGTTTTCTCCGGTTTCTTTGTAAACAGAGGCTATATCGTTAAGACTGCCAAAAGCAAATTGTTTTAAATGTGATTCTTCACGGATTTTTAATCCCTGAAAAAAATACTCGAGCGCCTCTTTGAACTGCTTTTTTCTTTTGTAAATATTGCCAAGATCGTTAAGTGCGCGGCTTTCACCAATAGTATTATCCTGCGTTTTTAAAACAGACAAACCTTTCAACGTCATGGCAATAGCCTCGTCGTACCGCCCTTCTTCCGTATAAATATTGGCAAGACTGGTATAAATTCTTCCCCCCCATGAACTTGTATCTGTAAAATTGCTGAGAAGTCCTTTCTGATAATATTGTTCCGAATCTTTAAACTTTTTAAGATCCTTAAAAACTGTTCCTGTAACATAATAAGCCATTATTTTATCAAGATCATCATTCGGGTCCTGTTCATAATAGTCGACCCCCTTCAGTGCATTGTACATGGCGGGTTCATGCTTTCCCACACTTGTATTTATAATGGCAAGTGTTAATCTTACATTCGCCATCCATTTTTTATCATTGAGCTCAGTAAATAAAGCGAGCGACTCGTTAAGGTTTTCAATGGCCGCTGGAACATCGTGAAGAACGATGAATGAACCCATGCCTTTGTTTAAAAGTCCTCTTGCAATACCCGGCTTGTATTCAAGTTCCCTTGATTTTTCAAGCGCCTCCCGGCTCAGACGCAGAGGGTCTGGGTCTAGGTCGCGGGTATTCCCCCGTGTTTTCCACATCCTGTCATTGATCTCATCGATGGATGCAATAATTTCCTGACGCGTATCCTTGTTAGTTTCCAAGAAGATAAAGTTAAACTTTTATACCAATTATTAAAACACCCCTGCAACAAGTTCAGGGTAAGCTCCGCTTGTCGTATGATAGTTTAATTGCCTGCCGGAGGGGGGAGAAAAATCGTTGAACGCTTATCCTTGTTTGTGGTCTTTAAGAAGCCTGTCGATCAAAGTCTCTGAGGGAATGAGCGCCATTTGGATCTTTTTTGCATAACGAATGCTTGAAAGAATTTCTTTCTGTTTTTCTTCCAATATTATTTTTTGATCCTCCACCAGATCTTTTTGCTCGGTAATTACCTTTCGTTGTCTCCGGTTCATTATCAGACTCCGGAATACCACTGCTACAAGCAGGAGCAAAAGTATCAGTCCCGTAATTACAGTAAACAGGATTATATTTTGTTTTTGTTTTTCTTCATTCACCAATGCGTCTTTTTTATCCTGTTCAAGCTTATCACGATGTTCTTTTTTTTCGAATTCATAATTCATCTGCAAACGGATGGTATTGGCCGTGTTTTCTTCATTCAGCAAACTATCGCGGTAGGTGATGTAATACTTCTGGTAATTATAGGCGCTTAGCCATTTACCAAGTGAACTGTCTAAACTGGCAAGGTTAAGATAACATTCTTTCAAGTATTCTTTTGATCCTATTCTTTTTGAAATAGCCAGAGCCTTTTCAAGATATTCACGCGCGGCTGATTCGTTTTTTAATTTTGCGTTTATTGAACCTATGTTCATATAACAAGCCGCGATGCCCTGTTCGTTTTTTGTTTCCTGCACCAAAACCAGTGCTGTTTCGAATTGTTTAAGTGCTTCGGGATATTTTCCAAGCAGGTCGTAAATGTTTCCAATGTTACTCACCGAGGCGGATATACTTGTTTTATCCCCGAGCTCTTCTTTTATTTTTAACGCTTTGAAATGATATTCAAGGGCTTTTCCGTATTCGCCTTTGCCGGCGTATATTAAGGCAAGATTGTTTAGCACATTGCCCACGCCGGCTTTGTTCCCTGTAGACTCCATTAGTTTCAACGCTTTTGAATAATAAATTAAAGCTTTAGCATTGTCTTGTTGGTTGTCGTAAATAAGTCCGATATTATTCAAGCCCGCCGCAATACCCGGCTCATCATTAATTTCTTCGTAAATCTTTAAGGACTGTAAATTAAATTCCAGCGCTAAATTATAATTGCCTTGTTGCCAGTAAGCAATACCTGTATTATTAAGCGCGGAAGCCAGTTCTATTTTAGCCGTTCGCTGGATGTTGATGTTTTTAGATTCCATTAGCACTCGGCTCAGATTTTCCGCCTGTCTTGCATAAGTAATGGATTTATCAAACTCGCCGACCCGCCATAATCTCCTTGAAATAGTATTTAACGAATTTGCCTTTAAAGTATCCTCACTCAGGTTTTTTAAGTTTCGTATCAGCGAATCTGTTTTACGATTTTGCGAATTGCTTTTTTCTGCAAATACAACAAAAAATAGAACGAACAGGATATGAGATAAAGTCTTCATAATTTTTGACCTAGATTTTTATTTTAGCAATTAACACTCGTCTATTTGCTCAAGGTTTCCTTTCCAGTCCCTAAAGACAGTATTTAGTTTATCGGCCTGTTCATTCAGGATAAGATCTTCGAGTACCTCTTTTGCTTTTAACTGGCCAAGCATCAGGTTTGTGATAATGATAAAAAACAGAAGGGAAATGGTTTTCAATGGGATCGTGTTTTAGTTCTGTTTAGGGTTTAATTCCTGTAGTTTTTTTAACTGTTTTTCTATTAACGTCTCAGCGGGCATTAAAGCAACTTGTATTCTTTTTGCATAACGGATGCTGTCCAGTATTTCCTTTTGCTTTTCTTCCAATATAATTTTTTGGGTTTCAACAAGTTCTTTTTGCTGAGTTATTATCCGGTTTTGCGCACGTTTTTTCAGAAGGTTCCTGAACACAAGAATAGCGAGCAATAGTATCAGAATCAGGCTTACAGAAACAGACAGAATGATGATATTTTGTTTTTCTTTTTCTTTTTTCGCAAGAGCATCTTTTTTTTCCTGCTCCAGTTTGGCGGCTTGTTGTTTTTTATCAAATTCATAATTCAGGTTTGAACTTACGAGTGTTTTGGTATTGTCTTCATTTACCAGGCTGTCCTTATAAGCTACAAATAATTTAAAGTGGTCGTATGCAAGCCTGCCATTGCCCAGAGAACTATCTAATTCCTGTAACAGGGCATAGGTATCGCGAAGGCTGCTTTTGGAGCCAACTTCCTTACAGATCTCAAGGGCTGCGTATAGATTTTTGCCGGCATCAGCAAATTTCTTAAGTTTAATGTCCAGGGCACCCAGATTCATTAAAGAACTGGCAACACCCTCTTTATCGCTGATTTGTCTCCTGATGCGGATTGCTTTCAAATGATTTTTTTTCGTCAGCAGATACAAAGACTTTCTTAATTTTTCATCTTTTTCAATAAGGGCCTGCGAAAAATAAGTGTTTCCCATATTGTTGAATTCGGTTGCAATTCCACTCCGGTCGTTTAACTCTTCTTTTATTTTTAAAGACTTAAAATAATATTCCAGCGATTTTTCGTAAAGATTTTTTTTAAGGGTCAGATCTTTGGATTTAGCCCCCTCCTCCATGCTTAGTATTCCCAAATTATTATAGCAAAGAGATATACCTTCCTTGTTCTGAAATTCATTATAAATCTTAAGGGCCGTGTTAAAATGCTTCCGTGCCTCCGCATATTGAAACTGGTGCCAGTAAATCAATCCAAGGTTAAGGTGACTGTCACCTATTTCTTTTTTCGCCCCAATACTATCGCGTATTTTAAGAGCTTTATATTGAATTTCAAGCGCCTTTGAATAATTTCCCTGGTACCAGTAAATTACGCCAATATTTCCCATGATGGTAGAGGCACTTTTTTTCTTACCTGCAGACGCCATTATTTGTAAAGCTTTAAAGTAAAATTCGAGTGACTTTTCATACTGACCCTGGTCGCGGTAAATGGTACCGATACTGTTAAACGATGCTGCCACTCCCAAACTATCGTTAATTTCTTTAAATGCCAGTTTTGCTGCCTGGTATTTTTCAAGGGCTGAGGAATAGTTGTCCTGTAAGTTAAATAAAGCGCCCATGTGGTTTAATAGAACAGCCCGGAATCTTTTGATTTTACGGGTCTTATTATGTGTTTGCTCACAACGGGCAATGGCTTTTACCAGGGTGCTTTTCGCTGTTTCATAATCGCCTGTAGCGCTGTATTGTGAACTTAAGTTGCTTAATGCTATTACAAACGCGGTATCATTGTTTTTTAATGTTGGCAGCAACGATAGAAGTGAATCTATCTGCCGGTTTTGCGAAGAACTTTTTATTGCGAATACAACACCAATAAAAAAAAGAAGGAAATGTTTTCTTCTCATTCTCTTTTCATTTGAACTGGATACATGTTAATTGACATAACTGGTAAAGACCACATCGAATTTAATTTGCCACACATTGTTACTGATCCTTCTTTTTCTTCACCATCGTTAAAATGGTGGCTATGGCTACAGTATCTCCGGTTTCACCATCCACACCAAGTTTATCACGGGCTTCCTGGGGACTGGCATCATAAATATCAACCACCCACTTTACAATTCCTTTCGCGATGTCCTCATCGTTCTTTTTCTCCTGGTCGATTTTTTCCTTGCAGGTAAATCTTACTCCAATTGTCATTCCAGGATAAATAGGTTTGGTAAACCTGCATTCATCAATTCCGTAATTCAGCAGAACCGGGCCTTTCGGAGGATCAACAAACAATCCGGCTGCGCGCGACAGGATAAAGTATCCGTGCGCTACTGTGCGTTTAAAAATTGTTCCTTCCAGCGAACCCGCATCCATGTGCGCGTAAAATTTATCGCCGCTCAGGTTGGCAAAATTGATGATATCCTCTTCACTAACGGTATGCGTTGGTGTGATGAGCGTTTCTCCAATTTCAAGATCTTCGAAATACTGGCGGAACGGATGAACATCTTTAATAATATATTTTCCTCCGTACTGGTAGGTGTTTAAAATATTGGTGATGGTAGTAGGGGAGCCCTGGATAGCAGTGCGCTGCAAATAATGGAATACGCCGCGCTTTCCACCCATTTCTTCTCCGCCTCCAGCGCGACCCGGACCACCGTGTACAAGCATTGGCATTGGACTTCCATGACCTGTACTTTCTTTGGCGCAATCGCTGTTCAATACCAGGATGCGGCCATGCATGCAGGCAGCACCGATCACGTACATGCGTGCTATCTTATCGTCAGTCGTGATGATTGAACTTACCAGCGAACCTTTACCCATTTTGCTTAATTGGATGGCTTCATCTATCGTTTTATAAGGCATAATGGTACTTACCGGACCAAAGGCCTCGATATTATGACAATCGGTATTTTTGAAAGGATTTTCGTTCAGGAAAATAATTGGCGGCATAAACGCGCCCTTATGCTTGTCGGCACCTTTTACCTCAAATTTTTCAAAATCGCCAATGATGATTTTCTGACTTTTGCTCAGCAACTCCACCTTCTCTTTCACTTCTTTCAATTGTGAAAGCCCTGCAAGTGAACCCATGCGAACGCCTTCCACATTGGGATCTCCGATAATGGTTTGCGCCAAACGCTTACCAAGCGCGATGTGAACATCTTCAACCATATTTTCAGGTACAATGATGCGGCGTATGGCAGTACATTTCTGACCAGCCTTTGTCGTGATTTCGCGGGCAATTTCTTTAATAAAAATATCAAACTCCGGCATGGCAGGTGTTACATCCGTACCAAGCACACAGCAGTTGAGCGAATCCGCCTCTAGATTAAAAGAAACTGATTCCTCGAGAAGACGCGGATGCGCCTTTAGCATTTTACCTGTGGCTGCACTTCCTGTAAAGGTTACAACATCCTGGCTCTGCACATGTTCAAGAATGCCGTTGGCCGAACCGCAGATCAATTGAAGCGCTCCTTCCGGCAAAATTTTTGAAGCGATGATTTCCTTTACAACTGCTTCCGTTAAAAATGAGGTAAGAGTTGCGGGCTTCACTATCGCCGGTACTCCCGCAAGCCAGTTAACGGCAACTTTTTCAAGCATTCCCCAAACCGGAAAATTAAACGCGTTAATATGAATAGCCACACCTTCTTTTGGTACACAAATATGATGACCGATAAATGTGTTGTTTTTGCTCAGTTTTGCCACATCGCCATCGTAACAAAACGTTTCGTTCGGAAACTGGCGCCTGAGCGAAGCGTACGCGAACAAATTTCCGATGCCGCCTTCAATATCTACCCAGCTGTCAACCCTGGTAGCACCAGTTGCCCAGCTAACCTTGTAAAATTCTTCTTTTTTGGTCATCAGGTGAAGCGCCAGTGCTTTCAGCATCAATCCACGTTCCTGGAAGGTCATGCTCCTGAGTTTAGGTCCGCCAACGCTGCGCGCGTACTCGCACATGCGGCCAAAATCAACGCCTTTGCTACTGGTCGTGGCTATCACATCGCCGGTAATTGCGTTAAAAAGTTCTTGTCCTGTTCCTGATCCGGCAACCCATTCGCCGCAGGTATAATTGTTAAGTGTGTTCATAGAAATAAGAGTTAATCAAGGGTTATAAATATAAGAAATTGTCTGTTACCAAGCGTAAATACAATCATTGAAACGCGGATGTTTAAAAAGTCTTATCTTTATTCGTCTGGCGCAGTTCCGGAATTTTAGAGTATGGCTATCAAATTTACAAATCCTTTTATAAAATTTAAGCACTGGATCATAGGCGAGGCTCTTGTAAAAGCTGAAGATGTGTTTGAAAAGGCTAAGTTGAACATGATGTTTAATTTTACCTTGTTCTTCCTCGTGCTTGGACTTGTGTTTTATGCGAACATTTTTGCGAACAATTACTGGTGGCAGTTTTATATTACCACTTTCGGAGTAATAACCCTTCCCCTTGTATTTGTGGTGCTGAAAAAAACACAAAGTGCAAAATCTGCAGCATATGTGTTTATGACCAACCAGATTGTAATGGGTTTACTTAACGAATGGCTCTTTAATTTTGAACTCAATGCCGTTGGCGGCTTCTGGCAAATGGTACAGGTAATCGTAGTTTTTTTTGTACTTGGAAAAAGATGGGGATTGTTTATTTCAATATTCACAATAATGGAGTTTCTTGTTGTACCCCTTGACAAGGTGCTCAATCACAGGCTGCTCGATTATTATATTCCGCCGGAACAAATTCCCGAACAATTTCCGCTTTTTGTTATTGTACCTTTTCTTATCTGTGTATATGGCTTATACGAAGTTGTAAATACGCGTGCGGCAGCTGAACAGCAAATAAAGTCGCAAAGGGCTTTACTTGAAATGAACAATGAACAACTCGAAGCGCAGAAACATGATATTCTCTCCAGTATTAATTACGCCCAGAAAATCCAATACGCTATTTTACCGCATGAGGAAACCATTTCGGCAAGTATTCCATCGTGCTTTATATTTTACCAGCCTAAGGATATTGTGAGCGGTGATTTTTTCTGGTTTCATGAGATTGATAAGTCTAATTACATTTTGGTTTGTGCGGATTGCACCGGGCACGGCGTTCCCGGCGCATTTATGACAGTGATAGGAAGCACTCTGCTTAACCAGACTGTAATCGATAACAAGACTTATTCTCCTTCTAAGATACTTCTTGAAGTTGACAGGTTGCTCAACAGCACGCTGAAACAGAACATCGACCGGCGTTTCGGGGTGCAGGACGGAATGGATCTTTCGATGTTGAAAGTAAACAAGGATGCCCGGGAAATTATTATAACAAGCGCTAAAAGGCCTGTGGTATTTATCAGGAATAACCAGGTGCAAGACCTTAAGGGAAGCAAGTATTCGCTCGGTGGCATGAGAACCGGTGATAAAATTTTTGAGGAAATAAAATTTGTGTATGAACC
Source organism: Bacteroidota bacterium (assembly GCA_013816895.1). Lineage (GTDB taxonomy): Bacteria > Bacteroidota > Bacteroidia > B-17B0 > Aurantibacillaceae > Aurantibacillus. The sequence continues at coordinate 31,734 of JACDDR010000030.1, read as the reverse complement.
CGGAGATATTCTTTATTTTTTTACAGATGGTTATCCCGATCAGTTTGGCGGAGAAAAGGCGCGCATGAACGAAGGTACATTCGGACACGGAAAAAAATTCTCAACCAAACGTCTCAAAGAATTTTTTCTGGAAATTCATTCTTTGCCAATGGAAGATCAGAAAAAACTTTTGAGCACCCGGCTTTCAGGCTGGAAGGGCGATTTAGAGCAGGTGGATGACATCTGCGTCATCGGCATCAGATTTTAATTTTGTGCCGGTATTTCTATTATTTGTGGCGCCACAATAAATTTCGAAATCAATCGCTGAATTTTATCGTCGTACATATTCGTAAAAACAACATGCTGGCATTTCGGGAGGCTTAGGCCAATACGGTCTACCGGCCCCTGAAACCGGTGTTTTATCATTAATTCGGCATCATCAATCGCGAAAAATTTGATCTTATTAAGGTTAAGATTCTTACTGAAATAAATTTCAAGAATTCGCTGCGGGGTTCCGATAACAATATCGGCGCCCACATAAATCTCTTCACTTTGAATGTCAATTTTTCCTTCTTCATAGGCACACTTAATGCGAAGCCCGCTATCTTTTGCAAGAATGTGAAACAAACCCTTCATCTCAAGAACTTTCTCCATTGTGCCCACCAGAATCAATGCGCGCGGTGGTCCTTCATCGCCTCCGCCTAATTTTTGAATGGCTCCTAAAACAATGGTTGTTGTTTTTCCGGATTGTGGAGGAGCGCTGGCAACAATATCGAAGCCACCGTTTATTTTCGGAATGCATTTTAACTGCAAAGGTGTTGGCTCGCTTATTCCGTTTATTTCAAGCTCAGCGGCAAGTTTTTTATTTAATCGTTCTTTAAACATGGTTCTTACAAAGTAAATTTATATCCTACCCCGCGAATGGAGTGAAAGTGTTTTGGCTCTTTTGGATTTTCCTCAAAATGTTTTCTGAAGGTGAGTATATAATTGTCGATAGTGCGGGAAGAGGCATTTTCATTGTCGCCCCAAAGGGAATTGATTATTTCATCGCGCGAAATGACCTTATTTGTACCCTCTGTCAGCAATTTCAAAAGCCCTATTTCCCGCTTCGAAAGAGTTGTTGTATCTCCCTTGATATCTTTTATTTCAAACGTATCAAAATTAACGGTACCGTTATTAAAAGTAAAAACTTCACCGCTTGGTTTTTGATTTCGTTTAATAACGTTATTGATCCTGAGCATGAGTTCTTCAAGCTCAAAGGGCTTAACAATGTAATCATCAGCGCCAAGCCTTAGTCCCGAAATTTTATCAGCGCTCTGATCTTTGGCTGTTAAAAAAATAACGGGTACAGTCGCATTCTTTTTTTTGAATTCTTTAAAAAGATCGAAACCACTAATACCAGGGAGCATTACATCCAGCAACACCAAGTTAATGGAGCCGGAATTGGCGTTAAATGTCTGCAAAGCATCCTGACCGTTAGTAGCCACCAATACATCAAAATTCTCCAATTGAAGATTTAATGCCAGGGTGTTGGCAAGGCTCTCTTCATCTTCAACAATAAATATTTGAGGTGTTGGGGACATTAATTAAAAGTGATGGAATAGGAAAATCCGTTTTCAAAATTAATATTTAATTCGCCATTAATCTGTTCGGTAAGGATTTTAATTAGCTGGAGGCCAAGGTTTGAATTTTTTTCGAGTTCAAACCCGGCAGGAACGCCCACACCATTGTCTTTTATCAACAGTATGTATCTACCGTGTAAAGAATGTATTCCAATGCTGATAATTCCTTTACCATTCGGAAAAGCATATTTGAATGAATTGGTTATAATTTCATTTAAAATTAAACCAACGGGAACCATTCTGTCGATGTCGAGAAAACAGGGATTAATTTCAAACTCAAATTGCACATCGGAGCCAGGGATTGAAAGTGAATTTCGGATGTTGTTAGAAAGTTTTTTAATGTAATCACCCATTTCAATATTGGTGAGATCTACCGAGGCATATAACATTTCGTGCACCAGGGCAATGGAATGGATCCTGTTGCGGCTCGCCGTTACCAGGTTAAGGAGCGCAGGATCTTTAATACTTTCTGACTGAAGATTCAACAGACTTGAAACGATCTGAAGGTTGTTTTTTACCCGATGATGTATCTCTTTTAAAAGATGTTCTTTTTCTTTGAGTGAAATAGTGGATGTCTGGAGTTCTTCGCCCAGCATGTTAACCCCCGCGCCGATAGCGTCAAGCACATCATCGTCGGAACCCTTCACTTCTGTTTTTTTTGTAAAGTCAAGGCCCGCGTAAGCAATAATCACTTCCAGAATTTTATTGATCCTTTCCTGGTTATCCGGGCTGATATTACCTGCTTTAAAGGGCACCTATCTGTATTGTTTTAACCATTGAAGTGCGTCTGCCTCGCTATCAAACAGCCGGGCCGGAATTTCGGGCTTGTTTAAACCCATGAAAAAATTACCAATAACCCTGCTTAAAGGAGATTTAACCATAATTCCAAAACATGTAATTTTAATATCCCTGCCATTGGTAGAAAAAAATTTCCGGGCTTCCTTCGACATGTATTTAATGTTCCGGGCGTCGATAAGCAGCGGAAATTTCCTGTCTTTATATAAACTGCTAACAGCCACACTGTTTTCCATCGCCTGTTCAAGATTAATCTCGGCAAGTTCTTTAGTAACTGTGCGGCAAATGCCATCGTCTCCCATCCAGGTTTTGAAACTGGTTAGGTTCAGGGCGTTGGCAGGTGGGATTAATGTGTTCATGCAATTTTACTCTAAATTAGAAATAAATTTGAAAACAGGCTAGGCTGTTTTCACTCCGATTGAGACGGGTTTAATTGTAGCTTTGCACAGGGTGGATATAATAAAGATATATACCGATGGGAGCTGTCATACCAGATTATTGGTTGGAGCGTGGGCGGCCATTATTTTTGTTGAAGGAAAGCCTGTCACATTGCAGGGTTTTGAGTATAACACTACGCACAACCGGATGGAATTAATTGCCGTTATTAAAGCGGTTGAATTTGTGATTGAAAAATATAGTGGTGTTCCAATTGAAGTAATATCGGATAGCCAATATGTAGTTAATCTGATTGAAAGAAAAGAAAGATTAAAAAAAAATAATTTTATTACCTCAAAAGCAACGCCTGTTCGCAATGATGATCTTGTAAAATCGTTAATAAAACTTATAGAGCAACAGTCGCTCCAATTTAAGAAAGTAAAGGCGCACCAGGTAAATGGCGATGTAAATAACCGGGAAGCGGACATAACAGTACGTAGGTTGTTAAGACAAAAAGTAAAGGAATATGGAACAAAAATCGAAGGACCCGCTCCACGGTAAAACGCTGGAAATGATTATCACAACGCTGGTGGAGCATTACGGGTGGGAGCATCTTGGCTCCAGAATAAACATCCGTTGTTTTAACGAAAACCCAAGCGTAAAATCAAGCCTGGCCTTTTTAAGAAAAACCCCCTGGGCCCGGAAAAAAGTTGAAGAACTTTATATTTCGGTGATAGAAAGTTTAAGATAGTGGTTCAGGATTTATTATATTTGGCGGAATCAATTTACTAAGAAATGGAAAACGGATACATCTTGATGTTGGAAGCGGATGCGCAGGACAGAGAACTAAGTAGTGAATATTTTAAAGCCAGGAGTATTTCCTGCGAATTTATGAGCTATAGTAATGAGGTTATGACCTTTTTGAACAGGAAACTTATTGAGAACTTACCTTTACCAAAGGTTATTATAGTAAGCTTACACTCGGTGCCAGACACCGGGCTTTTTGTACTGCAGGACGTAAAACACAACGACTATTTTAATCATATACCGGTGGTTGTGCTGGGTGAAAACACTACGGCCGATATGGTAAAACGTTGTTACGCGGCTGGAGCCAATACATTCATAAACAAACCTTTTTCGAATGAGGAAACATCAACGAAGATTAATTTGTTTCTGGATTACTGGTTACATGTAGCCGAACTGGCCCACAAGAACGTGGCAGCTCTTTAAATTCTACTACAGTTTACAGTTAAATTTTCTGGTCGTAAATACCAGCGGGAATTGTCTTGCTATATTTTTGTTATTTAACATTAGTCTTTTGGAATAAGCGTTCCGATACATTAATTTTGTGTCATAATTCACTCATTATGCCAAAAAACAAACAGTTTAACAAAGAAATTGTGCTTGAAGCCGCTGCCGGCATTTTCAGGCAAAAAGGTTACAATGGCACTTCAATAGACGATATCTTAACCGCGACAGGCTTAAGCCGCAGCAGTTTATACGATTCTTTTCAGGATAAGCATAATTTATATTTAAAATCGCTTGAGTTTTATAAAGATTCCAATGATAAAAAAATTCAAACCGTTGATGAAAAGAATTTAAACGGACTGGAGAAACTCGAAACTATGTTTAAAAGTGTGGTTAATCATTTAGTGGAGCATCCTGATGATAACGGGTGTTTACTGGTGAATGCGGCTGCCGAAATGAGTAAGCAGTGCTTTAAAACCTCCCAGGTTGTTTGTAATAATAAAGATGAAGTGCAGGATATTTTATCTTCCTGGATAAGCGACGCGGAACAAAAGAAAGTTTTAAAACTTCATAAGCCCGCAAAAATTTATGGCCAGTTCCTGTACAATACTTTGTGCGGATTGCGCGTAATGAGCCAGAGCGGGGCAGGGAAGACCGAGCTGAACAATGTTGTAAAGGTTGCGCTTGATTCTTTGAATTAATCCTTTTATTCTACAACCACTTTTTTTACCTTTTCAAAACTCCCCGATTTTACTGTTAGAAAGTAAATTCCAGGTGAAATATTTTCACTACTTATTTTAAACTCGTTTCCGGCAACGGCGCCAGGTTGATCGTATTCCTTTACCGTACAGCCAATCATATTGGTCAGAATTATTTTGATGTCTTTATCTGCTTTTGAAAGCATAATAAAAAGATCTCCGCCTTTTGAAGGATTGGGATAAATGAGAAAGTCGTTTTCACTTGTTTTTTTAGAGATACCAAGAGGCGTAAAGTTTTTATTTACCGCGGCGTTAATCGTTATAACGGTTGGCGATCCGCCTCCTACCTGGGTATAGGTTGAAATTGTAAAAAGTGGAAATTTGCTCATTGCAGAATAAAAATTATGATTTCTTCCTGACAATAGGTATGTCGCAGTGCCCGCCGCCAGTGTCTGCGTATAACTTTGACTCACCTTTAATACATTATTAAAAACAAAATTCGGAATGGACAGAACACCTGTGCCATCGCCACTTACAACCACAGTACCTGATGAAACATACGAAGAGTTGTTTAAGTAAAAATTATCCGTGTAAGAATTTCCATATGTAAAAGGGTAGGTGAGATACGTAATTGCATCAGAAAACACAACGCAATCAGATGCAGTCATCACCGATGTTCCCATATAAATGGTGCCGCCGCCGTTGTTATACACATCAAAATTAACGTTATCAATTGTGGCTCCGATAGTAGCTCCGCTGTAAAGGCTAGCATTCGGGATGGCGCTAAGCGGAACATAAGAATTGGAATTAATTGCGGTGGTGTTTTCTATCACAGCACTATAGTTCCAGGATTGCCCGGTGCCATTGGAAGGCACAAACAAACCCGAAGTATCAACCGGAATAGAAGCATCAATATCCCCTACAATTGGACTCGAAACGGAGGTAATGGTATATTGCGCTTTTATGGTAAGAATCGAAAAAGTGAACATTAAAAGTAAATATTTTTTCATGGGGATTTTTTTAGGATTCTTAAAGATATAGTTTTTACCAGGAAAAGAAAAAACCCGGAAGCATGTCCCGGGTTTTAAGTGAAAGAACAATAATTTGAGTTTATTCAACCACAAGCTTTTTTACACTTTCGGTTGAACCGCTTTTAATTTTTAAATAATAAATACCTGGTGTAACTTTCTTAAGATCCATTGAAAAGTTATTATCTCCGTAAACAGGATTTTCAAAGGTTGTTTCTTTAACTACCTGTCCTAATACACTTACCAGTGTTAGAGAGATTGACTTAGAGCTTTCATTTGTAAAACGAATGGTCACATTCCCTGATGTAACAGGATTTGGGAATACATTAAAGGAAGTGTTTAAAGAAGATTCTTCTATTCCAACCGCAAACGCAGCATTCATGTAAGCGTTCACATCTGTTGACGGAACTCCGTTTTGTGTGGTTGTTTGAGAATTTATGCCAAAAAGGGAAAACTTACTCGAAGAGCCATAAAATTGTTGTTGATTTGATTTAAGTGTAACTACAAATCCTGGTGCTGTTAAGGTGTAAGTAAACACATTAGTAACTTTTAGTACGTTGTTATGCGTCGACCCTGGTAAATTCAGCGTTCCTGTTCCTGTTCCGGTTTGAGTTATACTTCCGTTAAGGGTATATGAACTGTTTGAAAAAGCAAAAGCATCGGTGTAGAAGCTATTCATACTAAAAGGCGTTTGCATTATGGTAGCCGGATTCGACCATACCTGGCAATCTGTGGGCGTGGCAACTGCTGTGCCTAAGTAATTTATCTGAGTGCTGGTAATCTGCGAAACGTCAAAATTTACCCCATCTGACGTGGAGGCGATGGTGGCACCTGAAAAAAGACTGGCGTTAGGAACTGTATTCATGGCCACGTAGGTAGCTGATGTTACAGCGGTGCTGTTGGTAATGTTTGCATAATTCCAAACCTGATTTACACCTGACGAGGGCTGGCTTAACCCGACAGTGTTTGTTTGTACACTTGCGTCAACATCCCCCACAACAGGGTTTGAACTTGAAGTAATTGTGTACTGCGCGTTTAAGGCCACAGTAGCAAAGAATGAAATTGAAAGTAAAAGTTTTTTCATAATTATTATTTTTTTGGTTAAGCAAATTTATAGTTTTTTCTTAAATACACCTATCTTCGTACTCTTAATGATAATAGACACTCATACACATTTATACGCCGAAGAATTTAACGCTGATAGAACATCTTTAATTAAAAAAGCAATTGGTAACGGCGTACAAAAATTTTACCTTCCAAACATCGATTCTACTTCAATAGAGGGCATGCACCAACTGGAAGAAGAATTTCCGGGTAATTGTTTTGCAATGATGGGTCTGCACCCCTGCAGCGTAAATGCAACCGTAGAGAGCGAACTGGCCATTGTGGAATCGTGGTTAAAAAAAAGATCCTATAAAGCTATTGGCGAAATTGGTATTGATTTGTATTGGGATAAAACCTTTTTAATGCAGCAGCAGCAGGCTTTTTCGAAGCAGATCCAATGGGCGCTCGACTATCATCTGCCTATCGTAATTCATTGTCGTGATGCGTTTGACGAAATCTATGAAATAGTATCTTCCTTTAAAATCCTTCCAAAAGCTATTTTTCATTGTTTTTCAGGAAATACCCAACAGGCCAATAAAATAATTGAGCTCGGAAATTTTAAACTTGGAATAGGAGGGGTGGTAACGTTTAAAAATTCAGGTCTCGATAAGGTAGTTGAAAATATAGCACTTGAACATTTGGTTTTGGAAACGGATGCGCCGTATTTAGCTCCTGTACCTTTCAGGGGGAAGCGTAACGAGCCCTCCTATATACTTGAAGTGGCCCGTAAAGTAGCGCAAATAAAAAATTGCAGCCTCGACGAAGTAGCGGAGATAACAGGTAAAAACGCCATGTTCATTTTTGAAAAGGGATAGTAAAATGGCATATTCTGTGGATTATGATAAGTTCCGTTTTATGTTTGAGTTTTAGCACAAAGGGATAAAAAAGAGCAAAAATTCGGCAGATTGTTAAAAACAAGAGGATAAACCGGTAAATATTTTTGAAAATAGTTTGAGGTTTCCAAAAAACTTCATACATTTGCACCCCTTATTTAAGGAAAACACTAAAATTTTACAAAAGTGGACGCATTAAGTTATAAAACACAATTCGCAACAAAAGCTAACTCTGGAAAAGAGTGGTTATTAGTTGACGCTGAGAACGAAGTAGTTGGTCGCCTGGCCTCTAAAGTTGCCATGTTATTACGTGGTAAACATAAAACCAATTACACGCCGCATGCAGATGCAGGAAGCAATGTAATTATCATAAACGCTGAAAAAGTGCGTTTTACAGGAAAAAAATTAACTGATAAAGAATATATCCGTTACACCGGTTATCCGGGAGGTCAGCGTTTTGCTTCTCCAAAAGAGTGGTTAAACTCAAAGCCTGAGGCAATTCTTGAGCATGCTATTCACGGAATGTTACCAAAAGGACGTTTAGGAAGGCAGTTAAACACCAATATCCGTATTTTCGCGGGTACAGCTCATGGTATGGAAGCTCAGCAACCAAAAAAAGTAGATTTAAGTAAGATTAAATAAGAACCAACAGATTAATGGAAGTAACAAACACATCCGGCCGCAGGAAATGTTCAGTAGCAAGAGCTTATGTAACAAAGGGCAGTGGAACTATTGAAGTAAACGGAAAAGATTTTAAAGAATATTTTAAAACCCCAACGTTACATTATATGGTAACTCAATCATTAAACGTTTCAAACGTTCGTGAAGAGTACGATGTAAAAGTAAATGTAAAAGGTGGTGGAACAACCGGCCAGGCACAGGCTATTCGTTTGGCAATTGCCAAGGCGTTGGTTGAAAATAACCCGGAGTACAAACCAAACTTACGCGCTGCAGGTTTAATTACCCGCGATCCGCGTATGGTTGAGCGTAAGAAATTCGGTCAGAAAAAAGCGCGTGCACGCTTCCAATTCAGCAAACGTTAATCCTTATTTAATAACAGAGAAGAATATAAAATGTCAGCAAGAACAACATTTAACGAACTACTTGATACAGGTGCACATTTTGGTCACCTTAAAAGCAAATGGAATCCGGCAATGGCTCCGTACATTTACGCGGAGAAAAACGGTATTCACATTATCGATCTTAACAAAACAATCGTTAAGATTGATGAAGCAGCTACTGCCCTTAAGCAGATTGCCCGCTCAGGCCGCAAGGTATTGTTCGTAGCAACAAAGAAACAAGCTAAAGACATCGTGTCAGAAAAAATTAAAGCATTAAACATGCCTTATGTAACTGAGCGCTGGCCAGGCGGAATGCTGACTAACTTTGCCACTATTCGTAAATCTGTACGTCGTATGACGCAGATCGATAAAATGACAACTGACGGAACATTCACTAACATCTCAAAGCGTGAGCGTTTACAGATTTCACGTGAGCGTGAAAAACTTGAAACACAATTCGGTTCAGTGGCTGATCTTTCCCGTTTACCCGCCGCACTGTTTATTGTTGACATCACTAAAGAACATATCGCTGTTGCAGAAGCAAAGCGTTTAAATATTCCAACATTCGCAATTGTTGATACAAATTCAAACCCTAATCAGGTGGATTATGCTATCCCTGCAAATGACGATGCTTCTACTTCAATCGCTTACATCATTGAACTAATGGCAACCGCTATCCGCGAAGGTTTATCGGATCGTAAGATGGATAAAGAAGCAAACACTGAAGAATCTGATACCAAAGAAGAAAGCATGCACGAAGCTGAAGAATTAGCGGAAGGTGCTAAAATCAAAGGTTCTACAAAAGAAACTGAAGAAGAAAAAGGCGCAGCTAAAAAAGGTGCACGCAAACGAGTGAGCGCTAAAAAATAATTAGTTATAACTACTATCAAAAAAGCGGTCATTCTGGCAACAGGCTGACCTTTTTTTTTAAATAATAGATGAACACTCAGGCAGGCCTTACACAAATAAATAATTAATAATAAACAACAAATAAAAATGGCTATAACAGCAGCAGAAGTAAATAAATTACGCCAGCAAACAGGTGCCGGTATGATGGATTGTAAAAAAGCATTAGAAGAAAGCAACGGTGATTTTGAAGCCGCTGTGGATTTTCTTCGCAAGAAAGGCGCTAAAGTGGCAGCTAATCGTGCCGACCGTGATGCAAAAGAAGGAGTGGTTTTAGCAAAAACTTCGCCGGACAATAAAACAGCAATAGTTGTAAGCGTAAATTGTGAAACCGATTTCGTTGCAAAGAATGCTGATTTTATTGAATTTGCAGAAAATGTTGCGCAGATTGCTTTGGATAAAAGACCAGCCGATGCAGATGCATTGAAAGCGTTGCCTTATAACGGTGACATTACTGTAGCAGATAAATTTATGGAGCAGGTTGGAAAAATCGGCGAAAAAATTGACATTGGCTTTTACTCGCTTATTAACGCAGAGCAGGTTGTAGGATACATTCATCCTGGAAATCGCTTAGCGGTTGCGCTTGGTTTTAGCAAAAAAGTTTCCGACGAAGTGGCAAAAAATATAGCAATGCAGGCAGCTGCAATGGCACCGGTAGCAATCGATAAAGACGATGTTGACCAGTCGATCATTACCCGTGAGTTGGATATCGCCCGCGAAACCACACGTGCTGAAGGCAAGCCTGAAGACATGGTTGAAAAAATCGCTCAGGGTAAAATAAATAAGTTTTTTAAAGAATCTACTTTACTAAACCAGGAATTTTTTATTGATAATAAAATGACCGTTCGCCAATACCTGCAAAGTGTTGAAAAAGACCTTACGGTTTCGGCCTTCAAGCGTTACGCATTATCTTAACTATTTAATCCCGGCCAGTTGGTCGGGATTTTTTTTGATATACAACACAGAGTTTTAAAGACACAAAGACACGGAGATTAATGATGGAACTTTGTATTAAGATCTGAACCTGTTAAAAAAAATCTCAGCGGCCTCTGTAACCCAGTGCCCCTGCGTTAAAAGAACTATATGAAATATAAAAGAATACTTTTAAAGTTAAGCGGAGAAGCCCTTATGGGTGCAAAAGGGTTTGGTATTGACCAGGTAAGGTTATTGGAATACGCCAATGAAATAAAAACTGTTTACAACGCAGGATGCCAGGTAGCCATTGTAATTGGTGGTGGAAACATCTTCAGGGGAATACAGGCCGAAAAAGGCGGAATGGATCGTGTTCACGGTGATTACATGGGAATGCTTGCCACAATGATCAACAGTATGGCCATCCAAAGTGCTCTTGAAGGAATTGGCGTACACACGCGTTTACAGAGCGCCATTAAAATGGAACAGATCTGTGAGCCTTTTATCAGGAGAAAGGCCGTAAGGCACCTTGAAAAGGGCAGGGTAGTGATTTTTGGCGCGGGAACCGGTAATCCATATTTCACCACCGATACTGCCGCTGTCCTGCGTGCAATAGAAATTGAAGCGAGTGTTATTTTAAAAGGAACGCGCGTAGATGGAATTTATACCGCCGATCCCGAGAAAGATAAAAACGCCAAGCGTTATGACAATATTAAATTTGAAGAGGTTTTTGAAAAAGGCCTTGAAGTAATGGACATGACTGCTTTTACTCTTTGCAGGGAAAATAATCTTCCTATTATAGTGTTTGATATGAATAAGGCCGGAAACCTAAGCGACCTTGTAAAAGGCGAAAAGGTTGGCACACTTGTTGAAGTTTAATATTCAATGAAGCCTTTATCCGTTTTAAAATTCCTGATACTTTTTGTTCTTGTTTTGAGCCTCGTTACGGCATGTAAGGTGAGAAAGAAGGATTGCCGTGGCAAACGGAAAACAGTTAAGACACAAATGGGCGGCTGGATGTAGTTGAGGAGTGAGTCTGTTTTCAATACCCTTTATAATTCACCAGATTAAAAATTCCAGAATTTATCAGTCTCTTTAAGACGGATGTATTAAATTTAATAGTACACTGGCTACTTTTTTCTAGAAAAAAATAACAAAAAAGGGAACTCTTTCGAAGCCCCCCATTTTCAATACTTAACAGATAACAATTAACAGTTAACCGACGTCTAATAATAAACCGGTCTCCTCACTTCACTGATGTGCTTGCTGAAGCGGATCACCTGACGCGTATAACCGTATTCGTTATCATACCAAACGTAAAGCACGATGCTTTTTCCGTCGGGAGAGATGATCGTATTTTGGCTGTCGAATACCGCAGGACAAGGATTACCAATAACATCAGTACTTACGAGCTCATTGCTGAACGCATACTGGATCTGTTCTACAAGATTACCTTCCAAAGCATAACGTTTAATAATTTCGTTCACTTCTTCCTTGGTTACTTTTTTAGGAATATTAATGTTTAAAATAGCCAGGCTCACATTCGGTGTCGGTACGCGAACCGAGTTGGCAGTAAACTTACCGCTTAACTGTGGTAATACTTTTTTCAAAGCGCTCTCGGCACCCGTTTCGGTAATTACCATGTTTAAAGCGGCAGAACGCCCGCGACGATATTTTTTGTGATAGTTATCCAGCAAATTCTGATCGTTGGTATAAGAGTGTACCGTTTCAATATGTCCTTTTTCAATTCCCAGTTCTTTATCAATCACATAAAGAATAGGCATGATGGCATTGGTAGTACAGCTGGCTGCCGAAAAAATATGATCATTCTTAATGTCTACAGATTCGTGATTAACGCCATGCACAACATTCGGAATATCTTTAGCAGGAGCTGTCAACAGAACTTTTGAAATACCTTTTGCCTTCAGGTGACGGCTCAATTCGGCCTTGTCTCTGTAAACACCGGTGTTATCAATTAAAAGAGCGTTATGAATTCCGTATTGTGTATAGTCAACATCTTCGGGATTGCTGGCATCTATCATGTGAACCGTGTGCCCGTTAATGATAAGGGCTTTGTTGGCAAGATCTTCGATTACCGTGCCCGGGAAAGGACCATGAACTGAATCGGTGCGGAGAAGATCGGCGCGTTTTACAATTTCAACATCGCTGTTTCCGCGGGTTACAATTGCTTTTAACCTTAACTGCTCGCCTTTACCGGCAAGGTTAATAAGTTCGCGTGCGGCCAGGCGGCCAATACGTCCGAAACCATATAGTACTACGTCTTTGGGAGTAATAGTGGTGCTTGCACCCATCAGTCCCTTTAATTTATCGTTAATAAATTCGGAAGTGGATTTATATTTACCCTGTTCCTGGTGCCATTCAAAAGCAAGTTTGCCAATATCAATCCGACCGGCACCTGCGTTGGATTTCAAAATGTCATTCGCCAGGGCAACAGTATCATAAATGGTAATTGGTTTTTTTACAATGTTCTTGGCATACATGTGAAGACTCATGATCTCACTGGCACTGCGATCCACCAACTGATTGCGGAAAAGAATAAGTTCGATTGATTTTTCGAACCATAATTTTCCAACTGCGTTAATGAGGTCGAGGGCTGCTTTCTCCTGTTCGATCCAATCGTTAAGTTGTGTTTCGTAATCCGCGTTTATCTTTTCCAATGTTTCCATTTGTATGAGAAATAATTAATTTCGCAAAGTTACTGAAATCACGCTAAAATGCAGCGGTTTTGTTGATAAAGAAGGTGAAATAATGGGTAAAAAGAGGGTGTTAGGGGTTGGATACCTAATGTTATTTCGATCCAGACATTTCGACAGGAATAGATCTGCGGCACAAAGAGCTACTAATTACACTAATTACACAAATAGAAAAAAGCTGGAAGGTATTCTTCACGTCTTTGCGATTACACGAATTATCCCTCACTGCGTTCAGGATGAACATTAAGACACGAATTTGCACGGATTACACGAATTACACGAATCGGTTGGTCATCGCGAGGCAATCCACGTTTGTCACCAAAGCCGAAGCGATCTCTTATTATACGTGAAGAGATTCCTTCGCTCGCATTCCGGTTTGTGAGGCTCGCTCGGAATGACGTTCCGGTGCCGTCATCGCGAGGCAACACGTTTGTTACCCGGGCCGAAGCGATCTGATACCCAAATAATTCCTACATCATACCTCGAAAAGAGCAGGTTAAAAATATTCAAAAAAATATATATTTTCACGCGGTGAAAAAAGGTGGATGCGTATATATCATGACCAATAAAAACAACACAGTGCTTTACACTGGTGTTACAAGCGATTTAATTAAACGATGTTATCAACATAAAACTTCTTTTTACCCGGGTTCCTTTACAAGTAAATATCAAACGTTTAAACTTGTTTATTACGAGAGTTTTATCAGTATTGAGGCAGCGATAATTCGAGAAAAGCAAATTAAAAGCGGTTCGAGGAAGAAAAAACTAGAACTGATTAATCAAATAAATCCCACATGGACGGATTTATACGAAAGTCTATTTGAAGCATAAGAGATTCCTTCGCTCTTCGTTTTATTCAGCCAGCTCGGAATGACGTTTCGGTACCGTCTCATCGCGAGGCTTATGATAAGACACGCTGGCCGACGCGATCTTTAATTACTGTCACTCTGAGATTAGCGAAGAGTCCCTTCGCGCGTACCAGGTATCATTAACGCGCTCGGAATGACGTTCCGGTGCCGTCATCGCGGGGCAACACGATGTGATACATACGTGAACCTTTTACTTTATCTCTTCGTAATCAATGTACTCGCCTTCATTATCGGCGTGCTTTTTAATAGCAGTCTTTACATCTTTTTTGGTGGGAGGAGCGGAAGTGGTTTGAGAGGAGCTGCGGGCTTCATCGTTACTGTGGAATGCATACTTTTTTTTGCCCGCGCTTTTAAAAATGTTCACCAGCTGATAGATAAGCCAGATAACAATTATGGTCCAGAAAACGTCTCTCATTTACCCTGTAAATCTACGAAAAAAAAGCGCCATGCTGGATTGCTGAGGCTCATCAATACAAAATGAAACAGAATTTTTGTTAAAAGCTGTTCATAACAAAATTCCCATTAACATTCTATAATATTTATTTTGAGCCTGTTAAACCTATGAAACCTTTCCTATTTATTTTTATCGCGCTTCTTTTTAGTGCATCTTCTTTCGCGCAGAAAAAAGGGAAACAAAAAAAGGAGGAAAAGTCCGACGAAAATTTTAAGATCGAAACCCTGCCCCGCGTTATTTTAAATGAGCTTAACCGTTTTCGTGTAAGTAAAGGCCTTGACACTCTTGAAATGAGTGAAATGCTGGTGTTTGCCTCTGAATTGAGCACCGATAAAATGATCTCAAAAAAAAAGGATAAGGTCGAAGTAAAAACCACGCTTAAGAATCTTAAAAAAGCAGGCGCCACAAAGCGGGGAGAAGAGATTTCCATGAAAGCTCCTATTAGCAAGGGACGCGATAGTTATAAGACCGACGAGGTGGCAAAAGTGATTTATAACCGATGGGAATCAAATACGAAAAATCTTGTTACATTATTAAATCCAAAATATACTCTGGTTGGAATTGCCTGCACGGCCGATGACGATGGAAAAAAAGTGTACGTAAGCGCCGTGTTTGGGGGATATGACATTACCAATGGTGGCGCCCTGTATAAAAAAGATCTTGCGGTACCTTTCAATACAAAATCCAAAAGTCTCAAAAATCCCGATAAAGCGTGTAAAACCTGCGAACGCTGGAGGAATTACGATGTGCTTCAGAAAGGAATTTATATTTCGGGCGATAAAATTTATCTTAAATACAACAACGCAAAAGAACTTCGGCGTCTGCTAAAAAAACCGAAAGACGGCCTGGCCTTTGATATTGTTCAGCGCTCGCAATACGTTAATGGCGATTACAATATAGTTGACAATAATCTTTACAACAAAGGCGTAATGGGGAAAGTACTTTACCGCGATAATTTTTTCAAAAAGAATTTATTAATTGATCCGAAAGAAAAGAAAAAGAAAAAAATAAAAGGAATTGAAGTCGAACTCGGTAAATTCAATAAAAAAATTACGGGTCCTTATGAAATTAACCTGGTAGTGGTGCAGGATGGAAGGTATTGTAAAACCATTACACGCGGTTATCAGGAGAACGGCAAGATTGAAAGTAACACACCGATTGGAATTCTGCCCTATAAAAACACTACAGGACTAAAGCCGCCTTTCGAACCACGTTCCGAAAGCTCCATCATCAATTTTACCATTCCTTTCGAAAAAAATAAATTTGAATTTAAAGACGCTGATATTCAACCTTTCATTAAAGCATTAGATGAACCGGATTTTATTGTTGATGGTTTGTTTATTTACGCGTATTCGTCCATTGAGGGTGATTCAGCGGCAAATGCAAAACTGCAGCGCAAAAGGGCAGAGAGTGTAGTGAATGTTTTACAGGCCAAGCAGCAGAATAAAATTCAGCCCACCATTCAAACAAAAGACAGCTGGGGATTATTTCTTCTTGAAAATGAAGACGGAAAATTTGCCGACGTAGTTGCTTTGGGAAAACGTAAGGCCATTAACCGGATCAACAGCGATAAAAAACTATTGGAGGATTTGGAGCCAATTCTTGCAAAGGAACGTTTTGCGCAAATAATAATGGATATTACTTATGATGTGAGTGGTACTAAAGAGCAGAAGTTTACGCGCGTGAGTTTCGAAAGGGCGATGAAGGCTGGTAATCTGCCTCAGGCTTATAAAGTAATGGAATTTATGGGTAAGCGGATAGGGGAGGGCAAATACGCGGAAACGATTTACGACAGTTTAAACGTTGAAGAAAACTACAAAAACATTCCTCTGCTTAATAACAAAGTGTATTATAAATTCCAGGGCAGCAATTCGGTGGACGATGATGACGCGCAGATTTTTGAAAGACTTTTAAAACTCGATCCTGCGAATCCTGTTTTACAATACAACAAAGTTTTTTGTCAGTTAAAACTGGATAGTAATGCCGGAAATACCGATCACCAGAACCAGGTACAGCAAACCATTGATGGCTTATACGGAAAGATAGACAGCAATTACGTGAACGGTTTGAACATCGAGTGGCAGTTCAGGATCATGGAAAGTATTGATACGGCTGACAATGCAGATGAACTGATGGACGCCTGCATTAACCGCATCAAATCGTTTTACAACATAAAAGATGCAAGCTGGCAGAACGCTTTAAAATTATCGTATGTGTTTACGCGCGCCAAGGATTTCAGGTATGCTTCCACTGTACTTGAACCTTATCTTAACAAGCAGGATGTACAGGAAAATTTAGTATTCATGTACATAGCATCCGCCAGCCGTATCCCTGAAAAATACTATTCGCGCACCTTTGCACGGGCAATGGAAATGGCAAAACAAAAGAACCCGAGCCGTTACTGTAAGCTTTTCGGCGAACCTTTTATGACCTTCCAGGTATTGGAAAACCCCGAAGTAAAAAAAGTGTATAAGGGTAGTTGTGGAGAGTGAAGAGGAGTGGACTCGAGAACACGGCCACTAATTACACGAATCACACTAATTCGAATTCACAAAGCGAAACTGAAACTCTCTGCGTACTCAGCGTTATCTGCGAGCAATTTCTTTCGGACGCAGTCGAGAACCAGCCACATAGCTCACATAGAATACTTTTTAAACACAGAGAAAAAAGAGAAAACAAAGAGCACGGAGATTAATATGGCTTTGCTCTGCTCTGCGTGGTCTGCGCTATCTGCGAGAAACAAGAAACAAGACACTCCGCGCTATCTGCGAGCAATGTGTTTGGAGCAGTCAAAACAACGCAGAGAAAAAAGAGAACACAGAAATCACAGTGAAATGTTTTTCGAAAGTTTGGCATACTCCCGAATAACAATTCTTATTGTTTCACTTCCTAAAGGTTCTTATTTTTTCTAACTCAATCACATCAATCAAGTCCTTTGGTCGTCCGGAAGCTTTCTTAGCTTTTATCAGGTGATTTATATGTAGGAATTTAACGGGAACGCCTTCTATTTCGGCAATTGGTGCGAGCTTATGACATTCATCAAACTTTTCCTGCTCCAGTCCTTTTACATATGTCATTAAATCAAGTTCGAAACCAGAATTTAATGTAATAGAAGTAAAACCGGGTATAAGTTCAGAGGATTCAATACCGTCAAGATCTCCAAGTTCTAATTCCTTTAAAACCGTCCTTAAATTTTTTCGATTAGGAATGGTGTCTTTTATCCAAAGATCAATATCCGCGGTATTTCTGTTAAAGCCATTTAAAGTAGTTGCAAAACCGCCAACCATTATATACGCAACATTATGACTGTTCAGCAGGCGCCACAAATTAAGTATTTCCTCGTCTAAAATATCCAAAATCACTCTTTAGGGTAAATTATTTTTGCTTTGATTAGCTTACGGTTCAATTTTATAAGCCGCATTAGCATGTAAAATCTTTCCGTATAACTCAGACTTAACTGCTTTCGCAATTTTTCTTCCTCGCTGAGTTGTAGGTTTTTTTTATTCATGTTTTCCTTTTCTAAAATTACAAAAATTACGCGAAAAATTCATTGTTCCTTTACACGGAATTTTCCGAATTAGCCCAGTGGTTGTATTTAAGAGTATCGAGAAGACATTGTTTCATGTTATCTGATAATCTTAACCGAAAAGTTTTTATTTTTTACATGAGCCGCCCGTAAACTCACTCATCCCACCGGACATATTCTTCACACTTGAAAAACCGTTTTGTGTGAGTATATACGCTGCTTGAGGGCTCCTGTGGCTGTGTGAACAATACACAATGATCTCTTTGGTTTTATATTCTTTTAATTCCGTTACGCGTCGCTCAAGTTCCTGCACGGGAATGTTGATCGCGTTTTTCATGGTCCCAAAATCTGGCATTCCCTTACCTTCGAATTCTTCTTTTGTACGAACATCCAGCAAAATGGCCCCGGGGTGTTTTTCTATATAATCACATACGGAGTTCGGTCCAATAGTTTTAAAAGAAATGGTAGAAGCAGTAACCAGGTTCATGCCGCAGCCGCCACATTTTCCGGGCTCATCGTACATTTTTGTATCGCAGGCTTGTCCGCAGGGTAAACACTGATATTTACCAGAAGACTTTTCTTTTTGTGCTGAAGACAAAGAAAAGCAAATGAACAAAAGTACCGGAAGTTTAAGGAAATTTAATATTCTCATGTGTTGTTCTGTTTTAATTGTTATCGCCGGTGAAAACAGAATTACAAATTCATCAGATCTCTGCCAATATCCTTGCGGTAATATTTGCCATCGTACTTTATTTTATCAGCACTTGCAAAACTTTTATTCACCGCTTCTTCAATGCTGTTTCCAAAAGAGGTAATAGCGAATACTCGCCCGCCATTGGTGAGTACCTTATCCTCATCCGATTTTGTACCTGAATGAAATACCAGCGAATCTTTTGGTTCGTGAAGCTGTGTTACTTCTTTTCCTTTTTCATATTCGCCGGGATAACCGCCGCTCACAAGCACTACCGTAGCAGCAATTTCTTTTATAGCGCTGTAAGTTTTCATGTGCAGCGTTTGTGTTGCTACGCCTTGCAGCAAATCGAGCAGGTCTGATTCAATACGCGGGATCACCACCTCTGTTTCCGGGTCGCCCATCCTGCAATTGTATTCAATTACCTGAGGATTGCCATTGCAGTTCATCAAACCAATAAAAATAAAACCACGGTAATCAATTCCTTCTTTGTTCAGACCTTCAATGGTAGGTTTTATAACCCTCTCTTCCACTTTTTTAATGAATGCTTCATCCGCAAACGGAACGGGGCTCACTGCGCCCATGCCGCCTGTATTCAATCCGGTGTCACCTTCACCGATGCGTTTATAATCTTTAGCTGCGGGTAATATTTTATAGGATTTGCCATCGGTTAAAACAAACACCGATAACTCTATTCCATGAAGGAATTCTTCTATCACCACTTTAGCACCGGCTTCGCCAAATTTTGCATCCACCAGCATGTTCTTCAATTCATTTTTTGCTTCTTCCAGATTATTTAAAATCAAAACTCCTTTTCCTGCTGCGAGACCGTCGGCCTTTAATACGTATGGGGGATTAAGGTCCTGTAAAAATTCGTAACCGGATTCAATTTCGTTTTTGGTAAACGTTGCGTATTTTGCGGTAGGCACCCTGTATTTTTGCATGAACTGTTTACTGAAATCCTTGCTGCCTTCCAGCTGCGCACCATCTTTTTTCGGACCAATAACAGGAATGTCCTTGAGCACTTCATCCTGCAAAAAATAATCATGAATGCCTTTCACCAGCGGATCTTCTGGCCCCACTAAAACCATATCAATATCTTTTTCCCAAACCAGATTTTTGATGGCTTCAAAATCGTTTATACTGATGTTGACATTGGTGCCACAATTCGCGGTCCCTGCATTGCCGGGTGCGATGTAAAGATTTTGGAGTTGTTTGCTTTGGGCAATTTTCCATGCAAAAGCATGTTCACGTCCGCCTGATCCTAAAATTAATACGTTCATAAGTGTAATAAAGCTGCAAAAATAAAAAATCCCGGGGTTATACGGGATTTAATATTTACGATGATTGAAGGAGGCATTGCCCCGAACGCGTCTCCGTGAGCGGTCTGAATTTTGTTTGGCCTGTATGCCATCTTTATATCTTTTGCCTTTAGTACGAAAACGGCTGAATAAAAAACGCTGTTCTCGGTTTTGTTTTTTACCGGGATTGGTGGAGTGATATACCCATGACGGACGATCTTTACGAAACAAACGCGCGATAAAACCTTTGCGTCCCGCGCCTTTTGCAAACTTGTCGGCATTACCCGCGCTGCGGCTGCGTTTAAACATGGATCCGCCCCGCTTTTGGTTCCGGTGTTCACGCTTACGCCCACCGGTTTGCGAATAAAAATCGTTAGATATTCCAATTCCCAGTATGAGGGCTATTATAAATAATACTTTCTTCAAAGCTTGTACTTACAATATTAGCAAAAAAAAAGGATATTCTGAAAGCCTTCCCTCATTCAAAGCATGGATTTACCTCAAAGATTTCAACAATTATTTTTTGGTAAAAATGCTTAACGCCAATTGGTTACCATAATTTTACGCATAATAAAACGTAACTTTAAACGTTAGATAAGAGATTGAGAGCAATCGCACTGATATTCTGTTTTACCTGTTCAACATTTTTAGCGCAAGTGTCGGCCCCCGACCTGCGTTGTTTAAGTGTATTGCCCAATGGTGACATTACCCTCAGCTGGATTCCGCCTTCAGATCCGGGAGGCGTTTTTTTTGCTTACGAAATATTTACTTCTATTTCATCTTCCGGTCCATTCAGCAGCTTAATAACAATCCCTGCTATTTCCACCACCAGCTTTACGCATGTGGGTGCCGGAGGAAATGTTCAAAGCAAATATTACTTTATTAAAAGCAGGTACGGCGGGGGGGGAGTCAGCAGTTCTCCCGGTTCGGATACACTGCGCAGTATTTTCCTGAACATTATTACAGGGGTGCCGGATCTTAAATTGTTGTATAACAATATTCATCAGCCAAAATTAAATTCGAGTTCAACTACTTTTACTATCAATAAAGAATTTCCTTCTGCTACCTGGAATATTTTTGCCATTACTTCCGCTTTAAGTTATGCCGATACCCTGAGTGTCTGTTCGGCAAGTATTAATTACCAGGTTGCGCTGGGGGATAACAGTGGCTGTGTATCCACCTCAAATGTACAGGGCGGTATTTATAATGATAAAAAAAATCCGAATACACCTTCTGTTGATTCCATTAGTGTATTGCCGAACGGACAAACAGTGCTGGCATGGACCATTCCGAGGGATCCGGATATTGTAAAATATTTTATTTACGAAAACATCGGAGGTATTAATACTGCTATGGACAGTGTTAATGGCCGCCCCAGCACACTTTATACATTTACGGCAACGCTTGCCAACTCTGGGCCACTGGCTATTTACGTTTCGGCACTTGATAGTTGCAGGAAACTCGGCGGTTTTGATATTCAGCCCACGACCATGTATCTGAAAGCGAATTACGACAAGTGTGGATATAAAACCCTCCTCACCTGGAATCCTTACCAGGGAATGAGAAGCGGTGTGCTGGAATATCGCATTTATTATTCAGTTAACGGCGGAGCTTTTATACGGGTTGGTACCACAACACAAACTGCCTTTACGCACAACAACGTGATCCCTGGCCAGAACATCTGTTATTTTGTAAGAGTGATTAATAATGCTCAGAACATTACTTCCTCTTCCAACAGAACCTGTTTCTTTTCAAGCCAGGTGCAGGCCTCGGGCTTTGTTTACATCAGTAATGCAACAGTTGTGGATAACAGCACCAACCGTATTGACATGTTCATTGATGTCAGCAAGGTAAGTGTGGGCGTGGATGTGTGGCGCTCAGTGAATGGAGTGTCGTTCAGTAATATTGGTTTTACGGCATTCAGCGGATCTCCGTATCTGTCTTTTACAGATGATAAAGCCGAAACTAAAAATACCAGTTATTATTACCGGGCGGTAGTGCGCGATAGTTGCGGAAATGCGAGAACCTCGAGCAACATTTCAAAAACCATTTTATTAAAAGTGAAAGAAGACCCTGATCATATTTTCACCAAATATTTGAGCTGGACGGATTATAAAGGCTATGCCGGCGGTGTAAGCGGCTACAATGTTTTCCGCGTGGTAAACGGTATTGCAGGCGCAAGTCCGGTTGGCTTTACCGGCACAGGTGATACTTTGTTTGTGGATGAACTGGAAGAAGAAGCACCGAATGGATCTAAAATAAATTACTTCGTTCAGGCTGTTGAAGGAATTGGAGATTCCTATGGATTTTTAGAAGCAAGCAATTCCAATAACGCGGAAATTTACATGGAAGGACGCTTGTATGTACCGAATGCTTTTTCACCGAAAGGAAAAAACAAAGTATGGATTCCTGTTACACATTTTGTAGATAAAACCGAATACAGCGTAACTGTGTTTAACCGTTGGGGAAATAAAGTTTTTGAAACCAGCGATGATACCAAGGGCTGGGATGGCGCTAACAGTCCGCCCGATGTGTATGCTTATCTCATTCGCTACAAAAACTCAAGAGGCGAGTACAGCGAAATGAAAGGCACTATTTACCTGATGGAGTGATCTGGATTTACGATTTATTAATTGACAATTTACAATTGGAAATTCAATTGTAAATCAAAAAATCGTCAATTGTAAATCCCCCCACTTATTCTCCCTGTAACGTTTAAAACTTTCGGCGTTATTTTCATTAAACGCGCCTCTTTCTTTTACCTTAGCAAACAATGCGATATTTTTCCTGGATCTTCTTTTTATTTCTTGTTCCGTTTGCTCATGCTCAGAAAAAGCCTGCAGCGAAACCTACTTACGTATTATTCGTATTTGATGCCAGCAACAGCATGGTAGCCAAACATCAGAACACCACCCGCATTGAAGGTGCCAAAGAATTGTTTTATAAATTTATCGATAGCTTGAGCCGAGATAAAACCATGCAGTTTGCATTACGGATGTATGGCAGCACTGTTAAGTATCCGCCGGGCGATTGTAAGGACAGTAAGCTTGTAGTACCATTCTCTCCTGGAAACATTGCTGCAATAAAGCAAAAGGTTAAGGAAGCCAAGCCAACAGGTATCACTCCGATTGAACATTCATTGACAGAATCGGCAAATGATTTTAAGGATAATAAATCAAACAACATCGTTATTCTTATTACGGATGGAATTGAAGAATGTGGTGGTGATCCCTGCAAGGCCCGTCAGAAACTGATGGAGAAAGGAATAGTGTTTAAGCCTTTTATCATCGGCATTGGCCTTACACCGGAACAAATTAAAACATTTGAATGTGTAGGAACGTACTTTGATTATGATAATAACAGCACCTTCGGAAATATTACAAGTGTGATTCAGGAACAAAAGCTCAATAAAACAACAGCACAGGTTAACCTGCTCGATTCAAAATCTCTTCCCGCTGAAACCGATGTGAACATGACGTTTTATGACGCAGGCGCTAAACAATACAAATATAATTTCATTCACACGATTAACTACAAAGGAAACCCGGACACTCTTTATATTGATGATTTTCCAGCGTATAAAGTCATTGCACACACTATCCCACCTACTGAAAGCGCGGAAATTAAGCTGATCCCCGGAAAACACACCATCATTCCTATTGATGCTCCGCAGGGTTTCTTCTCAGTGAAACGGCCGGAAGGTGTGTACAATTATAATGAAAAAGTGAAGTGCGTTGTAAGAAAAACGGGCGATGCAAAAACGCTTCACGTTCAGCAATTGAATTACACCGATAAATATATTACCGGTAAATATGATATTGAGATCCTTACCTTGCCTCGCATCAATGTTAACCAGGCAGAAGTAGAGCAGTCCAAAACAAAAACCATTGAAATACCAAATGCCGGAATGCTGCAGGTTAAAAGCCTTGAGTCGGGCGACGGATGTATTCTTATTAAAAGAAATGCTACCGATAAACTAGAATGGGTTTGTAATCTCAGCGCTCAAACAATTCAAACGTATTATCTCCAGCCGGGTAATTATGTGGTTACCTGGCGCGCCAGATCGTTGAAGGGAAGTATATACACCATTGAAAAAAGATTTTCCATTACATCCGATAACCAGACCATTATTGAGTTATTCAAATAATTTTTTCAAGAATATTTTTCCAGCGCATTAAGCTGCCTTGCGAAATAAAGGCTGTTTTGTATATTTACGAGACAAAAACTCTCAAATGAATACAAAATCATTATTTAATTCAGCGCTAATTGTAGCAATTGCATTAACACTCGGTTTATCTTCCTGCAAAAAAAGAAAAGCTTTTAAGGAAGAAGACGGACAAACATCAGAAGACAGCAGAACTGCACAGTCGGAAAACGACGCCTCTATAAGTGATGTAAATACGGAAATAGGAAATAACACGCTGTTACATGGGCGACTGGTTACTCCGAGCGAAGCCGCACAGGTTCAAAAAGCATTAGGAGTTACTGCCGCGGCCTATACGATAGACACAACTGGCGCATACACTGGTACTATAAAAATAAATTATAACGGAACTACTGTTAACAATCGTACACGTACTGGTTCTATCCGCCTTACCATTATCGATTACGCGCTTGGAAAAAGATGGAAAAATCCTGGATGTGTTGTGAAAGTAGATTATCTGGCATATAAAGTTACGCGTGCATCAGATGGAAAAAGCGTTCAGCTCGACGGTACGCAAAATGTAACAAATATAAGCGGTAGCTCATGGTTTGAATTATTGTTTCTACCTGCGCATCCTTCTATTATTACTTCCGTTACCGGAACAGGTTTAAATGTAACCTTTGATGGAAGCAAAACGGCTGTGTATAATATTAACAGGAAATTTACCTATTCTCTCCCTAATGGAATTTTAACCTGTACTGGCGAAGGAATTGGTTCATCCGACGGTGTGAGTAACCTTGAAAACTATGGTACCACCCGCGATGGCGATTCGTTTACAAGTGAAGTAACCACGCCAATAGTATGGAACTGGACCTGCGGCGCATGGGCTCCTATTCAAGGAGAGGTTAACATTAAAGTACAAGACAAAGAGTTTACCCTTAAGTGTTTATTTGGCACAGATGCTTCCGGTAACGCCGTTGCAGTTGGCTCCAATTCTTGCCCTTACGGATTCAAAGTGCAATGGTCATACAAAAGTAAAACTAACAAGAAGATATTCGGATATCACTAACATAGTTCAATTTTAAAAACTAGAGGCGGATGAAAGCCTGCTATGGCCGGGAGAGATTCCGGCCATTTTCATTTTCATAAAAAAATACGGTAATGCGTGAGAAGAAAATATCCGCCTATCACCTGCATAAAAAATTTTGCCGTTTTCTTTATCAGATACTGATCCCAATGATACAGATATCATCGACCTGTTCAAGGTTTCCGGTCCAATAGTTCAACGACTGCTCCAAAATTTTTGCCTGTTCCTGCATGGATTTTTGGCGCGAATCAATCAACAAATCCATTAATTGTTTATACATGAATTTTTTTCCTTTTGGTCCTCCGAACTGATCAGGGTAACCGTCTGTAAAAAGATAAAGCCCGTCGTCGTTTGTTAGCTCGAGAGAGTGCGTAGTAAAAGGTTTTGGATTATCGGTTTTTCCAACAGATTGTTTATCGGGTTTAACTTCATAAAACTCATTGTCCTTAAAATACCAGAGGGGATTGTTTGCACCCGCCCATTTAATGTTTTTTGTTGCAGATGCGTTAGTTGAAGTAATAGACACTAAGCTGATATCCATTCCGTCTTTTACATCTTCATCGCTTTTCTCAAAAGTTTGCAAAACAAGCTCCCGCGTTTTATCAAGAATTTTGCCTGGATCAGACAATGCGAATTCATTCACGCTTCTGTTAAGCGCGTTGGAACATACCACACTCACAAGCGCACCGGGAACACCATGTCCCGTTGAATCTGCAACCGCCACCAGTACTGTATTTCCACTTTTATGCATCCAGTAAAAATCCCCGGCAACAATATCCTTTGGTTTATATAAAATAAAACTAGACGGCAATGCTTCCCTGATTTCATAAGGGGAGGGAAGGATGGCTTTTTGTAACCGTTTTGCATAAGTGATGGAATCAAGGATCTCGCGGTTCTTTTCGGTCACAAGATGATTCTGTTCTTCTATTATGAGTTTTTGCTTTTTATTAATACGAAATCTCTTCAATAATAGCAGGAAAAAGATAACCAATATAATCAGGCCAAAACACACGAACGCTATAATCAGCATGTGTTGCTTCTTTTCCTGTGCGGCAACCAGGTTCTTAGCTTCCTGTTCTTTTTTTATGCTCAGTACATTTTTTTCATTGTCAAAATCCAACTGCGTCTTTAGTGCTTTCTTCTGGGTTTCTACATTATTTATGCTATCCTTGAGCGTAAAATGGTAACGCTGCATCTGGAAAGCCTCTTTATATTTTCCAAGTTTTTCATACGTTTCAAAAAGCATTTGACTGCCGTTGATCAGTGTTTCAGGATAGTCCATTTGCTTCGCCAGATCATAGGCCCGTAAAGCATACTGGAGCGCTTTTGCGTGATCTCCTTTCTGATTATAAACCAGCGCAAGGCTGTTAAGCACAAAGGCCATGCCGTTAGGGCTTTTAATTTTTTCAAAACCCCTGAGGCTTTCGTTGTAATTTTTAACAGCATGCTCATAATCCTTTTTATCCTGGTAAATTATTCCAAGATTAAGTTTTGCTGTAGCTATCGCGAATTCATCTTTTAAGTCTTCACTCAATGCAAGGCTTTTCTCATATGCCTTTTTTGCATTCACAGTATCTCCGCTCCATTTATAAATAATTCCAATCTGGTTCCATCCTTCCGGCAAATCTTCTTTTGTCCCCGCTTCTTGCCATATTTTAAGAGCTTTAGTGCAATACTCAAGTGCCTTGTCCCATTGATTGAGATCGCGGTAGGAAACCCCGATGGAAATATAAGACCTGGCGATGCCACCTTTATCATGCACCGATTCTGATATTGCAAGGGCTTTCTGGTACCATTTCAAACCTTCAACAATTTTTCCAATGCGGCTGTAATATATACCAAGCGCGTTGTATACGTCGGCTAATCCTTTCTGATCGCCGCACTTTCTGAAGGGTTCTATACTTAGTCCGAGATATTTATAAGCGCTGTCTTCGTTATTCGTCATCGAATAAGAATAGTTCATGTTGTAAAAGGCATTACCCAGGCGCTGGTTCAGAAATTTGTTTTTAAGATTGGCAGAACTTTTTGCCAGTACTTTTTTGGTTTCTGTCAAAAGAAGAAAATTATATTTTACCCAGGTGTTAAAATCGTTCAGGTGCGTTAACCTGTCTAACGTGATAAGTTTTACCGAATCCGTTTTTGCCTGGTGATAGATCGTTATGAGCGAATCCAATGTATTTTTATCTTCCTTATCAAGCAGACTTAGCTCAATGGAATCTACGAGATAGTATTTTTTATCGGCATATTGTGAAAAGCCACCGAAGTAACAAAGCAAAAACAAGAGGAGGCTAATTTTTTTCATCAGGGGATTTAAAGTGCGAAAATAGCTATAAATGTTTGCCTGGCAAAGACGCTATCCTTTGGTTAACGCATCCGCGCAAGCCCAGGCGGTGCTCCAGGCGCTTTGAAAATTGAATCCACCGGTAATCCCATCAATATTCAAAACCTCGCCACAAAAATATAAGCCGGGAACCAGTTTGCTTTGCATGGTTTTAAAATCTATTTCTTTTAGATGAATGCCGCCGCAGCTTACAAACTCTTCTTTAAAAGTTGTTTTGCCTTCCATTTTATACGCAGAGTTGCACAACTTTTCACACAAGCTAATAATATTTTTATTGCTTATTTCGGCCCAGGGCTTTGTATTATCAATTCCCGCTGCGCTGCATAAATGCTCCCACAAACGTTTTGGCAGATCAAAGCCGGGCATGGTATAAGGCAGGGCACGGTGCTTTTGTTTTTGAAGCTGTTTTAACTCGTCTTCGGTTTCGTTTATCGTTAAAGGATAAACCCAGTTCACCAAAATAACGGCGTTGTAATTTGATTCAAAAAATTGTTTTGCTGCAAAAGCAGATAGCTTTAAAACCGCTGGTCCGCTAAGGCCCCAATGTGTAATAAGCACCGGACCGTTATATTTTAATTTACTGTTTTGTATTCTTACTTCTGCTTGCTGAACACTGATGCCCTGCAAATCTTTTTTTATAGCTTCGCCCGGAAGGTTAATAGTGAAGAGGCTTGGAATGGGATCTATAATTGTATGCCCGATGTTTTTTATCAGGAAATAGGCGTCGCTTTTGTTATGCCCACCAATCGAACACACGACAGCGTCTGCGTTTAATTCAGCTTTGCTTGTCTTAAGATTAAATACTCCGCCGCTTTTTTTTATCGAGAAGACTTCGCACTGTGTAACAACATCAATTTCGTAATGTTTGGCAAGGCGCATAAAACAATCAATAATGCTTTGGCTGTTATCTGTAACAGGAAACATCCGGCCATCTTCTTCCGTTTTAAGTTTAACGCCATTTTCATCAAACCAGGCGATGGTATCGTTTACATTAAATTTGGAAAACACCTGAATCAGTTCCTTGTTTCCTCTTGGATAATTTTTTACCAGTTCTGAGTTATCAAAACAGTGATGCGTTACGTTACACCGTCCGCCGCCCGAGACTTTTACTTTAGAGAGCAGCTTGTTTGTTTTTTCAAGAATGGAAATCGTATAACCCGGTTGTTTAATAGCAATATTAATGGCCGCAAAAAAGCCTGCCGCACCTCCGCCAATTACTATTATGTTTTTTTTAGTCAAATCGTTAACGTTATTTTTTCTTTTTGCCGAATATTAAAAATAATAGTACAGGCAATAAAAAAATGTCCGCTATTACAGCAACAATTATAGTGATGCAAATTAAAAACCCAAAATAAAAAGTGCTTTGAAAATTGCTGATCATTAAACTCATAAAACCACCAAGTAATATGAATGTAGTGAGAATGATAGGTTTCCCGGTTTCAAAATAAGTGCGTTTAAAGGCATACATCAGGCTTTTACCATAACCAAGTTCAATTTTAAGTCGGGAAATAAAGTGAATGGTATCATCTGTTGCAATGCCAAAAGCGATACTGAAAACAAGTGAGGTGGCGGCTTTAAGCTCTATGCCCGCAAAACCCATAATGCCACCGATAATCAAAAGTGGTATTACATTAGGAATAATAAACACCAGAACCATGCGCCAGCTGCGGTGCAGAAAAAAAGTAAGTATGGCAATTACGATCAGTGAAAAGATAAAACCCTGCGTCATGTTATCCACCATGTATGAATTATTCCGGTCTACCAAATGAGCCGCGCCGGTGATGTCGAACCGCAGGAGTGTAGTATCCACATGCTGCTGTACATACGCCATTAAATGCTTGTTGTGCTCTGTTACCTTGATACTGCCCATATCCCGGATCTTCGCGCTTATCCGGGCTTCCGATCCTGCAGGAATAATTATCTTTTTTATCTCCTTGTTGTTTTTATTTTTCTTCAGTTGTTCTAACACAGGTTCAAAGTCTTCTTTAACGGGAAATCCGGTTCCGGTATTTTCATTCATGTTCCGGTAAACCGTTAGCGCCAGGCTGGCCGGGGAAATAAGAAACCCCGGGTTGTATTCCATAGTAATAAACCTGTCTACTTTTTCAAGTTCTCTTAGTGTATTGTAATCCCACAGGCTTTTGGTTTTATCTTTAAGTGTTACTTTAATCTCAAGCGGACGAACACCACTGTAATTCTCATCAAAGAAATTGAAGTCGCGTTTAATTTTTACTTTCTCACTCAAATCTTCCAGCAGAATATTATTAACTCTGATTTTAAAAATTCCGATCACCGAAACAATCATTACAATGGAAGTGATTACAAGAATAGTTTTCTGGTTCCTGAATATCCAGAACAAACCGGTACGCATTACATTGTAGGTGCGGTTGTTGTGGCTGTGCGCCGTAACCAGTTTTTTTGGAGTGAAAAAATATAACAGGGCTGGTAATAACGAATAACTCAAAATGAAAGCAATTACAACTCCTACCGAAGTATAGATTCCAAACTCTCTTATGGGAATAATGCTTGAAAATAAAAGCGACAAGAATCCAACAACGGTTGTTACAAGTGTGAGGAATGTTGGAAAGCCCACCTCTTTTAAAATAAGTTTATAAATTTTTTCTTTATCGGTTCCTTTAGAAAGTTCTTCAAAATATTTGGAAAAAAAATGAACCACATCGCTCATGCCGGCAATAAAGATCATGGTAGGAAGCATCACTGTCATCAGATCAATTGCCTTTCCAAGAAGGCTCATCACGCCAAGCGTCCACAAAATGCTTATCAGAACTATGCTTATCGGGACTATAATTCCGTAAATGCTTTTAAAACTGAACCAAAGGAAAATAATAACAACCAAAAAAGATAAGCCCAGGAATACTCCGAATTCGCTTTTGAGATTTTCCAGGTACACATTCTGCGCAAAAATTCTTCCGACATAATGAACATCGTCGAACCTGAATTTGGCTAATTCGGCTTCAATGCTTTTGGCCAGCGAATCGCATTGGCGTTTTTTTAAATTCTCTTCTGTTTTAATATAGATGGTTACGCTCTTTGCATTTAAAGGAAAAAAAGAGCCGATAAGATGTTGCGATTGATAAATGGTTATACTGTCTTCCTTATAAAGTTCTTCATTTTCAAAATGGAGTATCCGGCTCTGGGAGGGCAATAATCCACCAAAAGAAAGCTTCTTAAGGTTAGTTGGCGATGTAACTTTCTGAATATACTTTAGGTTTCCAAATGCTTTTGTTAAGCTGTCGATTTTAAAAAGAAAAGCTTTATTAAATATACCGCTTTTATTTTCCAGGGCCACAAGCGCAAACTCGTTATCGTGTTCAAACGTGTTGCGGTAATTGTTGTAAATTTCCAGTTCATTGTTTTCGTTCGGAAAAAAGGCTTCGAAATCATAATCGAACTTTAAAAACTGGATCCGGTAGGCGCAAAAGGCCGAGAACAACAGTACAAAAATCAGCACCAGGGAGTAATATATTCTTTGATTTTTAATAAGATACAAAGCTAATATAAAACAGTTTCTAAAAAACTATAATTAGCAGCCGGGATAATGATTCAATTTGTAAAAGATGTTATCTTTGAAGGCTATTACAATGCAGGGAAACAGGAAACAATACACAAGACAACAGGAAACAAAACTACGAACTAATAACTCCCAACTAATAACTAATAAATAAAACAATGCCAAAAGGAATTTATAAAGTACCAACCCCGATTAACGAGCCTATTAAACAATATGCAAGCGGGAGTGCCGAGCGCAAAGAGCTGCAGGCCATGCTGAAACATTTGCGCAGCGTAACAACCGATGTGCCCATGTACATTGGTGGGAAAGAAGTAAGAAGCGATAAAACCGCGCGTTTGTCACCACCGCACGATCATCAGCATACGCTTGGTCAGTATCATAAAACAGAAAGAGCACACATTGACATGGCAATTAATGCCGCTCTTGCAGCACGTGAGCAATGGCAAAATCTTTCATGGGAACACCGTGCAAGTATTTTCTTAAAAGCCGCTGATCTTATTGCGGGTCCTTACCG
>JACDDR010000029.1 GCA_013816895.1 Bacteroidota bacterium | reverse complement strand
GTCCCGGCTTACATTTAACGCCTATTTTCAGTAATGATGTATAAAGCATTTCGGCACATAATAAGGCAGGGTCGGGGAGTGCCGCTTCAATTTCGAAATTCGCTTTATTGGGAGGAATCCTTCCGCTCACATCTTTGGTGTATGAAAAAGGATCGCCAAACACATATGCTTCATCTTCTGTTCCTTTAGCCACAACACTTGAATTAATAATGATGGTGTTGCTAAGGTAAGAGGGCATTGTTTTCAGGACTTCGGCCTTACACCCCGCATCTTTACTGCAATAAACCACTTTAAATTTATTATCGTTGTACGAAAGTGCGCAGGGGGCTACACCAAAATAATTATTAATGTCGGCCCAGATCCAGTTGCCCGGAATGGTTCTGTCAAAGTAAGAAGCATCGCCAATGATCTTTCCTTTAATTTCTTTTACGCCTTTTGCTTTCAATACATTTGCCCAGCGATCAGTAATTTGCACGGTGTCCTTGAAAAAATTTTCAGATTGTAATGTGGGGTCGCCGTGACCATAAATAACAAGATCGCCGTTAATGATGCCAGTAGCCTTATCAAACGTGCCTGTATAACAAAGTGCAGTTTCAAAACGGTATGAACTTCCCAATATTCCCAGCGCGGCTGCTGTGGTAATTACTTTTAAGGTGCTTGCTGGTATCAGAAACTGATGTGAATTGTATTCTGAAATAACCTCTGAACTTTTTGCGTCTAAAACACAATATCCGATGGCGGCGTTTTTCAGGTCCTTATCCGCTTTCCAGTTTTCGACAACAGTTGAGAGCTGAGCCGTAAAGACAAGAGGAAAAGCAACTAAGAAAAAAATCTTTTTTAGCATTAATTTACCAGATTTCTACGCGTTTACTTTCAGGCGTGAATAATTTATCGCCTTCTTTTACGCCAAAAGTTTCATAGAATTCTTTCATGTTGCTGAGGGGTGCAAAGGCTCTGAAGTAGGCGGGTGAATGGTAATCAACAGTTAAAAGACGCTTTAATTCAGCATCACGTGTAACCTGTTTCCAGCCCTGTGCCCAGGCTATGAAAAAGCGCTGCTCACCAGTTAATCCGTTTATTTTAGGAGAAGGTTTGCCGCCTAATGATTTCTTATACGCGTAGTACGACATGGTTAAGCCTCCAAGATCGGCAATGTTCTCGCCCTGCGTCATACTTCCGTTCACATGCATGGTATCAATGGCAGTATAACCATCGAACTGGTTTACGATCATCTGCGTTTTACTTTTGAAGTTTTCGTAATCCTCTTTAGTCCACCACATTTTCATATTTCCATCGGCGTCAAATTGTGATCCCTGATCATCAAAACCGTGCGTTAGTTCGTGCCCGATGATGGCGCCCATGGTTCCGTAGTTTGCCGCGTCTTCTGCATTTGCATCAAAGAACGGAGGCTGAAGAATAGCTGCCGGGAAAGTAATTTCATTTGTACTTCCGTCGTAGTAGGCATTTACTGTAACCGCTGTCATTTGCCATTTGTTGCGGTCGACAGGTTTTTTGAGATCTGCAAGGTTTTCTGTAACGGCTAACTTCGTAGAGGCACATACATTTTCCCAATAGCTGTTTTGCGCAATGGTTAGTTGCGAATAATCTTTCCATGTATCAGGATATCCGATCTTACGGATCAGTAGATCGAGCTTACGATTTGCTTGTTTTTTAGTTTCCGCGCTCATCCAGGTGCGGGATGTGATCCGTTCTCTGTAAGAGATTACCAGGTTATCAATTAGTTTATTAATTTTTTGTTTTGCTTCGGGTGTAAAGTGTTTTTTTACATATTCGCGTGAAACAATATCGCCAATACAACGGTCCATTGTTTGCTGAACACGTTGCCAGCGTGGTTTCATTTGTTTGGCACCGCTTAAGGTCTTGCCTCTGAAATTAAAACTTACTGCTTCAAATTTTGGCGAAAGAAAGGGCGCGGATTCCATCAGAAGCTGTGCCTTCGCATACATACGAAGAGTTTCAACAGGCGTGGCTTTTAAAAGTGAGTTCAGATCTTTAAAATAATCCACAGTAGCCACCATAACCGTATCAGGGTGCTTTATGTTTTTATTTTTAAAATAATCATTCCAGTTGATCAACGGTGTAAGTTCTTTCAGTGTGGAAGGCGAATAGATATTATACATCTTTTCGTAGTCACGCATCTGAAGGCTGGTGAAGGCTTTTTCAACCAGTTGCTTTTCAAAATTAAACACCAGCTCAGCATTTGTTTTTGCCTTTTCTGCGGGAATATCGATTAGTTCAAAAAGACTTGCCAGGTATTTTTTATATTCTAAACGGATGTTTTCAAATTGAGCGGAATAATAGAAGTCGCGGTTACTGAGCCCGTAACCCGATTGCATTATCTGAAAAATATTTTTACGACTGTTTTTAGGATCGGTACCCACGCTTCCGCTGAAAAATAAAGATATTCCGTTTTCATCAAATCTGGTTTTCAATGCAAGAAGGTCTTCTGTATTCTTTACTTTATCAATTGCAGCCAACTGATTTTTGATCGGAGCATAACCATCTTTTTCTGTTTTTGTGGAATCCATCGCTGTGTTGAAAAAGTCCCTCAGGCGTTGTTCATCCGTCATGGCTTGTGCTGCTTTATTCTTCGAAGCTGCATCCAGGATAACCTTAATATTTTTAAGATTGTTGTTATTGATCTCGTTAAAACTTCCGTAGCGGGCGTCGCTTTCTGGCAGTTTAAAAGATTTTTGCCATTTGCCATTGCAGTAACCATAAAAGTCGTTGCATGGATTAGCCGTTGAATCGATATAGGAAAGATTGATCCCAAGATTTTGTGACTTTAATGCCACAGAAATAAAAATTAACACGAAAAAATAATACTGCTTCATGAATTTGGTTTTAACTCTTATAAAAATAAGAAAAAGAGTTGAATTGCCTGTTAATAATGTGCTCGAGGAGGAAAGAATCACCCCTTTTGGGGATAATCTTTATAATGGATTTTTTAAAGCTCAACGATCTCCAGGGTATCAATGTAAACAAGGATCTTTTTTACAGAATCATAACCCATGCTTTTTATCGCATTTTCGTACCTCACCATCTGATCGTAATATTTTTTGTGATTCTGTTTTCCCGTTTTGTAATCAATAATAATGGTTTCAGTTGCTGTGAAAACTATTTTATCCGGCCTGAATACTTCGCCCTCGCGGGTGATTAATTCCGATTCTAGCCGTGTATTGGTAGTAGGTTCGTAATAGCCTTTTAGTAAAGGATGTTCGAGCACCTGAATTAATTTTTCTTTTATTGGCAGTATTTCTATGGAAGTGATAAGGCCTTCTAAAAAAGCCTGCTCAAGAGCATCCGGTAAGTCCTCGCGTTGTTTTATTTCGGAAAGAACATGGTGAAAAACAATTCCCTGTTTTTTTGCATGTTCGTTTTCGGAGATGCTTTGAAGGTAATCGGATTTTATTTTTATAACACTCGCGTCTGCTGCAAATACAATGGGCATTAAATCGTACGGAGGCAGGTTGTTTTTTTTATGGTTGCCGGCGGTTTTTTTTGCGCTTCCTATTTCGTAAAAATTATCAGCCGATGCTCCGTATTTATTCAGAAGGTATTTTTCAAGCCATTGGTTGACGAGTTGCTGCTTGTTACTTTCTGCAGAGGTCGCAATGATGTGTAGGCGTGCAATGGCCCGGGTAAACGCCACGTACATCAGGTTCAGGTTGTCGAGGGTTTGTTCCTGTTTTTCAAGTTCCAATTCTGCTTCAAGTCCTGCACTTTTTATTTTTTCAGTGAGCGAAACAACCGCAACGGGCAGGTTCACTTTTTCACTGTTAATATTCACCCAGCTATCATTTGCCTTATATTGGGTCCAGCAGCAATACGGAACAATAACAACCGGAAATTCGAGTCCCTTACTTCCGTGAATGGTCATAATACGAACAGCGTTTGTGTTGTCGGGTATAATTACGGAAGCTTTGTTGGCGCGCGTTTGCCACCAGGTGATGAATTGCGAGAGATTCGAATTTTTGGTCACCAGATATTCATTTACTTCGTCCAGGAAAAAACGCATGTATAAAGGCGCGGTTTTATTAAGACCAATGGCTCTGATAATATCAATACAATTATCAAAAAGATTGCTCAACAAAAAATCATTTTCACTTATTACCACACCGCAACGCCGCAGCGCTTCGAACAGGCTGTTACGCGAGGCCAATTCCTTAAAAGCCGCATTCATTTGCTCATTCGAAATTTGGCCGGACTGGAAAAGATAATCTACTACTGATGCAGCGCTAACTGTGTCTTCTTTATTGTTGAGATAATTTAGAAAATTAACAAGTGTATTTACTTCCAGATTATTTTTAAGCAAGAGTGAATCGGAGGATACCACCGGAATGCTTTGATCCACAAGGTAGTTAGCGATAAGGCTTCCCTGGTAATTAAACCTGCAGATAATGCAGATATCGTTGTATTGATAATCCGCCGCTAGGGCATCAAGAATATTTTTCTTTATAATGGAACAGTTTAAACTATCGAATTCTTCGCGGGGTGTTTTGCCGGTATGAATGGTGACGTAGCCGGTATTTTCGTTTTTTATCAGCTGTGCCTGCTTGTCATAAATAACGCCAAAGGAATCGTTAAGCAAATCTTTATTAAGCGAATCAAAAAGATCGTTATTGAATTCAACAATGGTTCTAACGCTTCGGTAATTTGTGTTCAGGATCTCTTTCCTGAAATTTCTTTTAAGGGATTCTGCCCTTTCTGAAATGATGGGCGAATTCATTAAATTTTCCACCTGCGGAAGGTTTGCGAACTGTTTTACATTTGCATTCCGCCATCTGTAAATACTTTGTTTGCCATCGCCCACAATTAAGTTAAACCATCCTCCGGCAAGTGCATTGTCAAGCAAAGGCAGGATGTTTTGCCATTGCAGTCCGCTTGTGTCCTGAAATTCATCCAGGAGATAATGATGGTATTTTTCGCCAAGCCGCTCGTAAATAAAAGGGGTGGGTTCATTATTAATGAGATCAAATATTTTTTTGTTGAATTCACTGATAAATACAACCTGCTCGTCGATTTTTTTATCGCGACTGATCTCCTCCAGTTTTTTAATAAGCATTAAGGGATAAATCTGCTTAGTGAGCAATTCACATAAAATAAAATGCGTATAGTTTTCAGTAATGTAATTAATAAGCTGAAGTGCAATACTTGTTAAGTGTTCGTTTATTTTTTGCGCACCGGAGTTTGAATTATCTTTTAACCATTTATTTTTAGATATAGCCTCTGTTAGCCTTGAACCGCTTGGATCCTCCTGACCAACTGTATTATTAAAACATTTATGAAAAAAGTTTAGAGGCCCATTCTTACCATGCCAGAAATCTCCATCAACCAGGCTACATTGTTTAATAAAATTAAGCGCTTCATTAGCTTTGGCTTTTAAAAAGCCTGCGTAGCCGGACGTGAACTGGTAAAACTCTTTGCGGAAATCTTCAAGTTCATCGGCGTTAAACTTATTAAGTTGTTCGATATAACTTTCTGCATCTTCTTTTTGCAGAAGCTTTACAAAATCAAGGATCTGTTGTTCGGGGTCCCACGAGCTGTTATCAGCGGCTTTATTGAACGAATAGCTTTTTAATAAACGGGTCAGGTATCCGTCTTCACCCAGTTTTGCAAAAAGGTCTGACACTACTTTCTCATAAAAGCCTTCTACATCAGTTTCCAGGTTAAAGTTCACTGGAAGATTAAGATCGTAAGCGAAGGTTTTTACAATTTTATGCGTGAAACTGTCGATGGTGCCTATCGAGAAATCAGAATAGTTGTGAAGGATGTTGCTAAGAAGGAATTTGGAACGTTTTCTTAATTCTTCCGGGGTTATTTTTAATTCCGAACAAAGGATCTGGCCGGTTGGAGGAAGTTCTTCGAAATTACTGATGTTGCTAAGGGCGTCAATAACGCGCTGTTTCATCTCAGCCGCCGCTTTGTTGGTAAAGGTAACAGCCAGAATTTTTTTGTAATTGAAAGAGAGTTTTTTTTCGTCATGCAGGGCAAGTCTTAGGTATTCCTTTACAAGCGTAAATGTTTTGCCGCTGCCTGCGCTTGATTTGTATACGACGAAGTTTGACACTTATCAAAGATAAACGAATATTGTGCCCTGTTGGAAAAAGTGGTTAACAAAGTATTAAACTAGGCAACTCGAACTGTTGGCCTAACCAGTTTGCCTGTCGCTTAAAAAAGCCAGAAGGTGATGCTCTATGTTTTTTAGCTTGCCTGCCTTATAATAGCTTTTTAAAATATTTTTACTTTTTGATAAAATGAAATTTATTTTTTCATTAAGAAGATCAAAATCTCTGAGGGTTTCTATTTTAAAATCAATGGATGTTTTGAGCAGTTGACCTTTTAAATTTCCAAATATGTAAACAACACATTTTCCGTTTTCAAAACGGCAGGAATAGATGTTAAGGTAGCCATTCTCAAAATTAGCGTCCTTAAACGCGACACTCTTCACGAGGGCGTTTAAAGGAATATACTTCTCTACACTAAGGGTTTGCCCTGATGTTATAGGGGGTATGGAATGCAAGTCCATTATAAAAGAGAATATATTAACCGGGTTTCCTTCTTCAAGGGATAACTCAAAATCATTTATCATAAATGCTATTCAAATTTTTACGTGCTAAAATTGCAGTATTAAAAACATAAAACATGGGTATTTAAATTCCCACTTTCTTGAAAGAATTAACAATTTTTGAAATGATCTTAAAATATAAAATAAAAAACCCCGCGTGTTTTACGCAGGGTTTTGAAAAAAATATAAACTCTATGCTGTGGCTCTTGAAAGCGCTACTTTAAGATTGGAGTCAATAGCTCCAAGGAATTCTTCAGTGTACAAATAGTGTTCGCCATGTTTCACATTATTTCCATGCGCGCACACTGCAAGATCTTTTGTCATTTTACCGCTTTCAACGGTTTCAACGCAAACTTTTTCAAGCGTTTGAGCGAAATGTACAAGTTCTTTATTTCCGTCTAATTTACCGCGGAATTCAAGACCTCTTGTCCATGCGAAAATACTTGCAATTGGGTTGGTAGAAGTTGGCTTACCTGCCTGGTGATCGCGAAAGTGACGTGTTACTGTTCCGTGTGCCGCTTCTGCTTCCATTATTTTTCCGTCTGGTGTAATTAATACCGAAGTCATTAATCCTAACGATCCAAAACCTTGTGCTACTGAATCGGACTGAACGTCGCCATCATAATTTTTACAGGCCCAAACAAAACTTCCGTTCCATTTTAAAGCGCTCGCAACCATGTCGTCAATCAGGCGATGTTCGTAAACAATGCCCGCTGCTTCATATTTCGATTTGTAGTCTTTTTGGTAGATCTCTTCAAAAATATCTTTAAAGCGACCATCGTATTTTTTAAGAATAGTATTTTTAGTAGATAAATATAAAGGCCATTTTTTATTCAATGCAACATTAAAACATGAGTGTGCAAATCCTTTGATAGATTCTTCAAGGTTGTACATGCCCATTGCCACACCGGCTCCGGTAAATTTGAACACTTCATGCTCAATTACTTTTCCGTCTTCACCTTCAAATTTCATGGTTAATTTTCCTTTTCCCGGAATAACGAAATCCGTTGCCTTGTACTGATCGCCAAAAGCATGACGTCCTACAATGATCGGGGAAGTCCAGTTGGTAACTAAACGTGGAACATTTTTACAAACGATTGGCTCGCGGAAAACAGTTCCGTCAAGAATATTACGGATAGTGCCGTTTGGCGACTTCCACATTTGTTTAAGGTTAAATTCTTTTACACGTGCTTCATCGGGAGTAATGGTAGCGCATTTAATTCCCACCTGGTATTTTTTAATGGCTTCAGCAGCATCAACAGTCACCTGGTCGTTGGTCTCATCGCGGTGTTCCATTCCAAGGTCGAAGTATTTAATATCAATATCAAGATAAGGAACAATCAATTTATCTTTAATGAATTTCCAGATAATCCGTGTCATTTCATCACCGTCAAGCTCTACTACGGGATTGGCTACTTTAATTTTACTCATGATTTCAGAAGTTTTGATTTTTAGAACAACAAATGTAGAAAAGCTTATGTATTTACCAAGTTTTTTCGCCGGAATTTTATTGATTTTAAACCATTATCTTTGAACATTAATATTTTTAAATGAAATTTCACAAAGAAGGTTACGCAAGCTTGTTGATCGTATTAGTATTTAGCGCTATCCTGATTTTTATAGGACACCATTTTTTTCCGACCTATGCTGTAGCACACTGGTTTGCTTATATTTTAAGCGCTTTTCTGACAATTATTATCGTTCAGTTCTTCAGAGACCCAACCCGCGAATTTAAAACGGGAGACAACCTTATCATTGCCCCGGCCGACGGAAAAGTGGTAGTGATTGAAGAAACTACCGAGCTTGAATACTTCAAAGACAAACGCTTGCAGGTAAGTATTTTTATGAGCCCTGTTAATGTGCATATTAACCGTTACCCCATCAGTGGCCTTGTTACATTTTTCAAATATCACCCGGGTAAATTTCTTGCAGCCTGGGAACCAAAAAGCAGTACCGATAACGAACGCACGACTATTGTTGTTAAACACGCCAATGGAACTGAAATTCTTTTTCGCCAGATTGCCGGAGCATTGGCACGAAGGATCGTATGGTATGTAAAGGAAGGCGATAAGGCCGAGCAGTGCGGGGAAATGGGTTTCATTAAATTCGGATCGCGGGTAGATCTGTTCTTCCCGATAGGAACAAAATTAAATGTAAAAATTGGCGATGTGGTGAGAGGTTCGCAAAGTGTTTTAGGAGAACTTTAATCAACATAAATCAAATACATTAGTGGTATCACAAAGAAACAGGAGCTTTGATTCTCTCCGGGGAATTTTTGCGCTGATGGTTGTGTTCACACATATTGAATACATCAGGCATAATTTTTCACTTCCCAACCATTTTTTTAACCCCTTTTTTTTCCATCTAGGAAAGATAGGTGTATCAGGATTTTTTGTGCTGAGCGGTTTTTTAATTACAGGCAACCTGCTCAGGGAAAAAGATAAACCCATAGCCCCAGCTTCCCGCAAGATCAGATTGTTTTATTTGAAAAGAGTCCTGCGTATTTTCCCATTATATTACCTTATTATTTTTATCAGCATATTTTTGCTTCCATATATTGAGTCGCTCCATTATTTTTTACCTGAACGCGTAACCGATGGCAGACAAATAATACAGCAGGTTGCACCATATTATTATTTTCTTTTACCGCAGGTGCCGCTTTCTCAGGGAATAGTACTACCCTTTGCGGAACCTGCATGGTCAATAGGTGTAGAAGAAATGTTTTATCTGCTTATTCCCGTTTGTATTTATTATGCCCGAATTAAAAAGAACTGGCTGCTGTTTTTATCCGCGGTTTTAGTTGCCGTTAAACTTTTTTATGTGTTTTTTGTGGATCGCTATTATGCAGACCATTTTCTTAGTTTAATGGCCTTATCAAGATTCGAGTGCATCTTTATGGGATGTTATGCGGCCTTCCTGGTTCACGAAAAGCACAGTGTTCTAGAAAAAATCAATAGAAAAACAATTTACCTCGCACTGTTATTATTATTGGTTTGTTTTGTTACATTGAAACGTGAATTATTTATTTATGTTCATTTTTCCATTTTGTTTGCTGTTATTATTCTGTATCTCAATAAGCATAAAGTATCAGGTATGGAGAACAGGATTTTGTCTTTCCTTGGTAAGATTTCATTTAGCCTTTATATGACCCATGAAATCGTAATTGTATTTTTTTTGAACCTCGAAATTTTCTCTGATCCCCGAAAATATGCCCCGCCCCTGCTTTACGTGCTTGTGCTTATTTTCTCGATCATACTTGGATGGTTATTTTATAAAGTTATTGAGGAACCTTTTATCAAAATCAAAGACAGATTGAAGGTCCACGCTTCCCGTAAAGGCAGTGAAAATTAAAAATACGCCCTTACCTGCGCGCCACCTAAATGTACAGCGTTCACGTGAGGCGTTTTTCTTCCGTTATAATTAATGCTTATCTGTATGTTATTACTTAAGTTTCGCTGGTAGCTTAATTCCCAGGTGTAGTTGTCGCCTTTATTCAGAGCATTGAGCATTTCATAAGAAACCGGACTGCTTTGATCATCGTTATAATGGATCTGTATAAAATCTGCGCGTCCGGTTAAACTTCCTTTTTCGGTTTGATTAAATTTCAGTTCCACTGCGTAAGTACGTAATAA
The DNA here is from genome assembly GCA_013816895.1 of Bacteroidota bacterium. Lineage (GTDB taxonomy): Bacteria > Bacteroidota > Bacteroidia > B-17B0 > Aurantibacillaceae > Aurantibacillus. The sequence goes on along the minus strand of JACDDR010000029.1, from coordinate 29,831 downwards.
GGCTTTTTGCAAACCTCCTTCAATAATATTTTGTTTTTGGGTGTATTTGTATATGCCGCTAATTCTGAAGTATGTGTTGGGCTGGTAAATTAACCGTTGTTCCGTTTCATACGATTCAATAAGGTAATTCCGGGTGGAGAATAACTGCGAGCGATTTCCTTTTTGCGAAAAAATGGTATTACTGTTTACCGACCAGGCTTTCAAAAAATTATACCGCCATTTTATTTCGTGCGATAATAACGTTCTTTTTTCGATGCCATTGGTGAGTAGCTGTTTCGACTGATTATTAATATAGGTGTAGTCTGCGCCAAACACGGGCGAGGCCTGGTTGAAAAACACACTCTGGCGTAAATTATTGTTGCTGGCAATTAACAGCGTGTCATTTACATCCAGAAAGGGATTAAAATTATCGAGACTTTTATTGTCGGATGTCTTATTGTCAACGCGCATTGCGGTTTGAATGATCCAACGGTTCGCGAACTTACCTCCTGCATGTTTGGGATTTTTTAAAATAGCGGATGGTCTTAAATTAAGAGAAACACTCATTTGGTTTTGCAGCACTTTTATGTAATTATTGGTAGGTGTATAAATGCGGATAAACCTTGCCTGGTCGCTGAATTGCGCCACTTCAAACTCGTTTACCTCCTTAATGGAATTGCCGTTATAATCGTTCCACCCGTACTGACCTTGTCCCGGCGCTACTTCCAGGTAATAGAATTCTTTGCGGTTTTCAAGGCCGTAACCGGTTTCATAAAAAATTCCCATGGTGATGAATCCTTTAAAATAACGGGGATTATATTCAAGGCGATTCAATAAAGTGTTATCGGGTTTTAGGAAAGTTCCGACCACATTTTTTAATTCAAGCTTGCGGTACGTTACCAATACTGTAATAGGATTGTTTTTTATAGAATAGATGGAAGCCTGCACGCCAATGTTCTGGGCATAGGTGCTATCTTTCAAATCCTTTCCGTAAGCGAGTTTATCTCTTCGTTCTTTGTAAAAGAGTTTTATTTTATTCCTGGTACTATCGGCATTCGATATGCTTGCTTCCCATTCCCAGAACTGATAGGAGCGGGGTAATAGATTTTTTGTAAATGCGTGTTTGAACAGGTTATTTTCAAATTCATCTGAATAGGATAATTTTATTTTTTCGATTTTCTTCGTAAAAAGCGTTTTGTGTCTGTAAAATTCGGTAAGCTGGATATTTGCGTTATCATTGGTAAGCAGATAGGAGCCGGAATACAGCGAAGTGAATTTATTTTGCTGGTGACTTGCTACTACATTATGTTTTAATCCCGTGTAATTGTTTCCTTCACTGAACACATTAAATCCGTAAGTTAATGCGGAGCTACCCGTTTTAAGAAGGCCAATCTCGGCGTTGGCCAGGTGCTGGTCGTTTACCAGCAAGGTAGATAATGGTCTGTTCCAGTCGCGTTCAAATTCAATGCTTCTGAATCGTTCGATTCGTGTAAACTGTTTTTGAATGAATTCATAATTCACATTATAAATTAATTTGGTTTCACGCTTCAAAGTATCAGTACGAAGGATCTCCTGATTTCTACTTATTACTTTAACGCCACTTCCTTCATCATTGCCTTTATCGGAAGTGCTGAAGCGGTTCACATCGTTTTTAGTATATACTCCTTCAACAGTTAAGGTGTTGTTGGGACTTACCGAATAGGAAAATCCGGCTGTGAGCATTTGTGTTTGTTTAGGCGTTACCAGAGGGATCACCGGTTCAAAACTTCCCTGTAGGACGCCATTTACAGGAGCTTTCCATTGATAGACCCTGCCGTTAGCCGCTGTGTTTACCTGGTTGTAATTACCATTGCCTGCACCCACGTTACTGAACTTCAAACGGTACTTAGCACTGTCTTCAAGCGTACTGTAAATGTAAACGCTTTTATAGAGAATACCATTCACCAATGAATCGGTGCGGCGGTAAAACACATCGCTGTTATTGTAAGCAGCCGCTTCTACTCCCGAATAATAAGCCTTTTGAAGGGTATCGCCAATTCCGATTAAAATATTTTTTTGCGGTTGGCTAAGCGTTTGCTGCAGGGGGCGATTCTTGTTATCTTGCTCGCTGTAAAAATTAATAAATCCTTTGGCTCTTTTTCCCGACATTTCTTCACCGAAAAAAAATAGCGAGCGTGCGTAATTTCTTTCCGCGTATTGAAACTCAGCAACGATCCGTTTATCCTTTGTTATAATTTGCCTTGCGGTAAACGTTAATTCACCACTGTTGTAATCAATAATGTAATCATTTTCCTGGCCGCGTTGTAATAGTTTTCCATCAATAAAAATCCGTTCGGTTCCGCTTAAAACAATAATAAAGGGTTCATTATCCGCTCCGCGTAAGCGATAAGGGCCCTGGTTGTTTTCAATGCCAAAGAAAACCTGCCGGGCAAACTTTCCTCTGGATACTGCGCCCGACACTTGTGTTTTAAAAGTAAGCGGTTTTTTCAGGGTGCTGTCGGTATAAACATTTTCAAGATACACGCCCTGCGCGCGTTTATAAAAGTTCATGAAGTAACTGTTCTGTGGTCGCGAGAGCTGGTAATCTCCAACTACCAACCGTGTGCTGGTGTTGTTCAACTGGATAAAAACCTTGTCAAATTCCTGCAACTGCGCGGTTGTGCCATCGGCCTGAAAAGGGATGTTGTTGTCGGTCGCAGCCAGCACCATGTCGATCTCCGGCGTAAGTTTACCGCTTACCTGTAAATTTAAATTTGAGTTTACCACTACATCCTGGTTATTGCCGAATGTGATTCCACGACTCACGTTTCCGTTTTTAGTTAATCCATCATCCTGCAACAAAAAATCCTGACGGGTGGAATTTGTATAGGTAATCGTGTAAGGGTTATTGGGACGAGAGAGATCGGTAAACAGCGTATTCGGATTCCTGTGAAAATAGCGGTGCTCAAAATCAAAGGGAAATCTTTTGTAAGCAACGAGGATGCTGTCCGGTTTTTTTCCACGAAAAATAAGCGCGTGCTGCTTGTAATTAAGAACGGGTTGCTCCAGCGAATCCAGTGCAGGAAAGCTCTTAAAGTTCACACTGCCCGGCACAAGGCTTAATGAATCAAGTACCAGCGTATCGCTGAGAATTTTAAATAATTTTTTTTTGGTTGGGGTAAATAGCTGCGCGGTTCCTTTTAAGGTAATAAAAGAAAGAAGGATAAGTACCGCTAAACGCTTCACACACACCATATATTAACGTTTTTAAAGGTAATAAATTGTGAAGGGAATGTGCTATGAAACCAGGTATTTTAATCATTTTGTTAAGTGTTACAAGGGGAGAGATCATGATCAACGGGTTCCGCAAAAATTTAGGAAGGTCTTTTTCTGCACCTTATAATTAGGCCGTTAAATCATACTGTCATGTAGGCAAAAGAAAACCGGTAGCCCCGTTGGCTTTAAATACAGCTGGGGTTACCGGTTTTTGAGAAGATCATTTTTTATAAAAAAATTTTCAGTTCGTGTATTGAGTATAAAGTAGAACTATAATCCGTTGTCCTTTGTGAATTTTGATTCTTTCATGGCACTCAGTTAACTTGTGTTTACAATTTGGATCTGTAATGAAAAGTTTTTGCTTATTTATTTTTGGCGTTAAACCCAAACGAAATCCCAAACCTCCATCCGTCTTTCCCCGGAATCACAAAAGCGTTCACCGGTATATTGAGTTTGCCTGATTTAAATGTTCTTCCTGCAGCCAGAACAAAGGCGCTATGAAGTAAATAGGTTCCTCTGCTGTCAAGCCTGTCTTCGGTTTGAAAAGGAATTGTTTTGCCTGAATTATCCGGATTGTTACCCCAGCTGCTGGTTAACCGCCATGCGTGATTTTCATCATAATATCCATTGGCCATTGGCATAAGATTAAAGGTAGGGCCAAATGCAAATTCCCAGCCGTTTATGTTGCTTCTTATGCCATGTAAAAGGGTTGCACTTGGAATAAAATAACCCTGGTCAAGTCCTGTGATCATCGGAATAAATTCAAACAAGGCCTGCACTTTTCCTTCGTTCAGGTATTGTTTTTCAAACTGATAACCAAACTGGAACATCACCGGGAATGCGCCAAAACCTCCGGTGGACTTGCTTTCAGAGATACGGTCATATAGTTCTCCGGTATAACTCACAAAACCCATCCGCGGCCCGTCAAGTCTTAACCGGTCTTCATTGGGGTTGTTATTGCTGTTATCAAATTCGAAGGGCTTGCTTAATTTGTCCATGAGTGCTTTATCCACGCTTCTTCCAAACATATCGGCAACCGACAGCTTCACAATGTTCTGTATCTCTTCGGGTAAATAAAGAAATTCGTGTACGTAAGTTTTCTCAATTCTTTTTTCTTTCACATTTATTAAACGGTAAGTAACCATTATTGATTTTCCCATCTGTTCAACTGTTCCTCCAAACATTTTGTCTGATCCAATGATAGCGCCGATTTCGGTAAGGCAGGTTTGCCCATAACAATTGGTTACGTTTATTTTATTTTTTTCTATCATGTAAGCTACATCATAGCGATCCATCACAGCAAAACTATCCAGTTTCTCAAGTTCAATCCGGATCATGTTTCCCATGGTGTTGGCGTCGGCTGTAACATTTTTTGAATCAATGTTTAAAACCGTAAGACTTTGTTTGTTTTTATTTTGTGAGTTGACAAAAAAAGAGGAGGTCATTAAACAAACGGAAAGAAGTTTTTTTAGAGTTGATGTTTTCATAATTTTAGTTTTATATTCTGAAACAAAATTACTGAGTTGTTCCCCCTTCCAATTATTGATAGTTGCGGGCTCATTGCTCTCATTGTGATTTAATGTCGTTTACGTGAGTTCTGGTAAGAAAAGAGCAGATAAATGCGCCTGGCAGGCTTTTAAAAACATGGTTTTGCGATTTTTGCAAATTTTGGTAGCTTTAAAAACTAAATTTTAATCAATTAAACTGAGTTTTATGCAGCAATTAATAGAGTGTGTTCCCAATTTCAGTGAAGGAGTTGACTTAAACATCATAAAGCAGATAACCCACGAAATTGAACAGGTAGATGGTGTGAAATTGTTGAATGTAGACCCGGGAAAGGCCACCAATCGTACTGTTGTGACATTTGTGGGCGAGCCCGACGCTGTGATAGAAGCTGCTTTTCGCGCCATCAAAAAGGCCGGTGAGTTGATAGACATGAGCAAACACAAGGGCGAACATCCGCGAATGGGTGCTACGGACGTATGTCCACTGATCCCAATTGCAGGAATATCAATGGAAGAAACAGCTAAATTTTCACGAAAGCTCGCAAAAAGGGTAGGTGAAGAATTAAAAATACCAGTGTACTTATATGAAGAAGCACAGGCGGATAAAAAACGAAGTAATCTATCCGTAATCAGAGCAGGGGAGTACGAAGGTTTTTTTAAAAAAATAAAGTTGCCTGAATGGAAACCTGATTTTGGTCCGGCTGAACATGATGAAAAACGAGGAGCCACAGTTATCGGTGCGCGCGATTTTCTGGTAGCGTACAATATAAATTTAAATACAACCTCTACACGTCGCGCTAATTCCGTAGCGTTTGATGTTAGGGAAGCGGGTCGTGTTTTGCGTGAAGGGAATCCTGTGACCGGAAAAATTATTACTAATGCAGACGGTACTCCTAAATCGGTTCCCGGTAGCTTGAAGTCTGTTAAGGCGATCGGCTGGTATATTGAGGAATACGGTATTTGCCAGATATCGATGAATCTGACCAATATTAATATTACTCCGGTCCACATTGCTTTTGATGAAGTTTGCAAAAAAGCCCATGAGCGCGGACTGCGTGTTACTGGCTCAGAGCTCGTAGGATTGATTCCTTTGAAATCTTTGCTTGACGCCGGAAAATATTTTTTAAGGAAGCAACAACGATCTACTGGTGTGAGCGAAAAAGAATTGATTAAGATAGCCGTGAAATCAATGGGCCTGGATGAACTTGGTACGTTTAAACCTGAAGAACGCGTAATTGAATATGTTTTAAGACAGGTGACCGATGCAAAACTTATTAATATGAGTCTTGTTGGTTTTGCTGATGAAACGGCCAGCGAAAGTGCGGCTCCAGGCGGCGGTTCTATTTCCGCTTATGTGGGGATTCTTGGAGCTTCACTTGCAACCATGGTGGCTAATTTAAGTTCGCATAAAAAGGGGTGGGATGATAAGTGGGAGGAATTTGGCAACTGGGCGGAAAAAGGTCAGCGCATAAAGGACGAGTTGTTAAGAATGGTTGACGCCGATACCGCAGCCTTCAATAAAATAATGAATGCCTTTGCATTGCCAAAAGCTACGGACGAGGAGAAGAAAACGCGGACCCAGGCCATCCAGGAGGCTACAAAGTATGCAATTGAAATTCCGTTTAAGGTAATGCAGTTAAGTTATGAAAGTATGGAATTGATTAAGGCGATGGCGGAACACGGTAATCCTAATTCAGTGAGTGACGCAGGAGTAGGGGCCTTATGCGCAAGAAGCGCGGTAATGGGCGCTTTCATGAATGTGCGTATTAACGCGGGAGGCTTTGATGATAAGAACTTCGTGAATGAAATTATATCGAAAGGGAAAGAAATTGAAATTAAGACCATAGAAACTGAAACACAAATCCTAAAAATTGTTAACGAAAAAATAGGATTATAGGGATATAAAGTATTATATTTATAGCGTTACCGCCTCTCGCCGCAGTTTATACCCCGTAAACTTCACGAATGAAAAAGGGTATTTTTTATTTCAGTAAGAAATAAGTTTGAAAAAACCGCGAACGAAGTAAAACCTTTTTTAAAAGAGATAGTATAATAAGTTTGAACAATGTTATTCTTTGGTAGTTTAAAAAGAATAACTGTTAAAGATCCTTTCACGTTATGATCAAAAGAAACAATATATCCCTCCTTCTTTTATTGTTTTTTTGTATTCAAAAAAATTACTCCCAATGCGGGGCCAATACTCCTACCTTTAATGTAAACTTAACCAGCGCATCCAATGCCACTTGGGTGAGTACAGCAGTAGTCCGTAACGATACCTGTTGTGGCTGGTCTGGTAGCGATGTTTGTATAAAGTTCAGCATATTGTTGAACCCAAACTCCATGGGTATAAATTTCGGAATCGCTTCGGGAGCGGCTCCGGGAGGTGCGTTGTATTATAGTATTAATTGCGGCCCGCCAATTTCAATCGGTACCCCAATTTGTTTAAGCGGCATAGGCCCGCACATCCTTACATTTTGTAAACCGGGTAATAATCAAAATACATATTCCATTAGCGCTATTCCTTCACCGGTTGTTCCTGATTCGATTTTGGTAAGAAACGGCTGTACTCAAACCCTTTCTGTTTCAGGATTTTCAGTTCCAACCATTAACTGGAACTCTGTAAGCCCCGGCTCACCTGGTGCTTACAACTCTTACCTTAATTGCGTTTCGGGTTGTGCAACTGTTGTTGTGGCGCCTACCGGAACCCCTCCTCCTTTTGTAGATTATGAAGTAAGTGGTTATGGCCAATCGCCTTGTCAGGCTAACTTCTATAAAGATACAATCAGAGTGTATTTTTTTACAGATTTACTTGCGGGCATTAATCCAACACTGAGCACTATTTGTTTTGGAAGTACCAACGCAGTGTTAACTGCAACAGCGTCGGGTGGTTTGCCGCCGTATACATATTCCTGGTCACCCGGTGGAAGCACCGGTACCGTCGTCACCGTTGGGCCTGGTACTTATACTGTTTTTGTCGGGGATAACACGGGTTGTCCGCCCACCACAGCAACAGCTGTAGTCAATCAATATACCCTTCCGATAAGTGTTAACGCCGGGGCAGATCAGGTGGTCTGCAAAAGCAGCCCTACTGTTATTTTAATTGGTACGGTCACTAATGCGGGTGGGGGCGTGTGGTCTGGCGGCAGCGGCACCTTTACACCAACTTCCAATTCTGTAAACACAAATTATTTACCCACACCCGGTGAAATAACATCCGGAGTCCAGCTTTATTTAACAACCACTGGAAACTCGGGGTGTCCTTCAAAAAAAGACACCATCAATATCAGTTTTCAGAATGTACCGATAGCAAATGCAGGTCCTGACTTTACGGTTTGCGCAAACAACAGTTCGGTTGCAATTACAGGAACCGTATCCGGCTTTTCTTCTACAGGTACATGGACCAGCACCGGCGGTGTATTTAGTTCCACTACCAGTTTGAATACAACTTTTACGGCGAGTCCCGCAGGAATTTCCGGCACGGTGAGTATTATTTTAACGTCTACTTCAAATGGCGTATGTCCTGCAGCCAGAGACACCGCCAAAATATTTATAACACCTTCGCCTACTGTTATGGCTGGGGCAGATCAAACTATTTGCAGTAACGCCTCAGCGGCTCTGACCGGAACGGTAACCGGACCAACCAGCACAGGTCTATGGACCACCAACGGGGACGGCAGTTTTAGCCCTAACCCTTCGCAGCTCAATGGATCGTACACGCCGGGGCCTAATGATGTGATTAGCGGAACTGTAACACTTGTACTCTCTTCCACAGGAAATGGAAATTGTCTGGTGGCTAAAGACACGGTGAAAATATTCATTAAAAAAATAGCAATAGTTAATGCTGGCACATCGCAAACCGTTTGTTCAAACGCTAACAGTATAGTATTAAATGGAAGTGTAACGGGCGGAACCACTACAGGAAGCTGGGCGGGCAACGGAAGCGGAAGCTACAACCCTTCCAGTCTGGTTCTTAACCCGATCTACAATATTAGCGCGGGGGATAAAGCCGCCGGTACAGTTATTTTTACGCTGACCTCGGGTAGTAACAATCCATGCCCTGCTGTAACAAGTACCGCGAGTTTGTTTATTGTCCCAATTTCTACTGTTAACGCAGGTCCTAACCAATACCTTTGTTCGAGCGCATCAAGTGTTTCGCTTAACGGATCGGTTATTGGCGTTAGTGCGGGATCGGGAACGTGGAGTTCGAGCAGTGCCGGAACCTTTACGCCCGGAAGTTTTGTCCTTAATCCTTCCGTTGGATTTACCTCTTCTGATATTACTGCCGGCTTTGTTACATTCACACTTACTTCCACGGCTAATGGTGTATGTCCGGCTGTAAGTGATTCGGTAAAAATTGCGATTGCCACATTGGCCTCTGTGAATGCAGGTACAAATAAAATTATTTGCTCAACCACTCCATCTGTAAGCCTGAGTGGGACAGTAACCGGTGTAACGTCATCGGGCGTATGGACAACCAACGGCTCGGGCGCTTTCAATCCTCCCCCAACTTCGCTTAATACTGATTATTATATCAGCGTTTCAGATCTTGCATCCGGCACTGTTATTTTTACGTTGACTTCTGTTTCTAACGGTCCATGCCCTGCAGTTACAGATACTATGAAGATTACTCTTATTCCAATAGCGGCGGTTAATTCAGGTCCCAATCAATATGTATGTTCCAATACCCCCACAATATTATTGTCGGGTGTAGTAAACAGTAATACCAATGGAGGAATGTGGGCCACCAGTGGAGGCGGGAGTTTTATTCCGAATAACACGGCTTTGAACGCTACCTATTCCATGACATCCAGCGATGCGAGCAATGGATCGGTTACCTTTACCTTAACGGCAACAGGTAATGCACCGTGCCCGAACGTAAGCGATACTGTTAAAATAAAAATTAAAACACCTGCGTTGGTTAATGCCGGCCCTGATCTAAGCATGTGTTCTTCCCTGCCCAATATTGCTTTAAGCGGAACCGTGAGCGGGGGCGGCAGTACGGGTGGATGGAGTACTCTCGGAAGCGGAAACTTCTCGCCAAATAATACCACATTAAATGGTTCATACAATGCCTCGCCAACAGATATCAATAACGGCTACGCGTTACTTGTGTTAACGTCTACAAATAATGATGTATGTCCTGCGGCAACAGATACCGTTAAAGTTATTATTATCCGCAAACCAGTTATTAATTTAAAAAGCGACACAACCATTTGCGCATATCAGAATCCTTTAAAAGTTGTTGCAGTAGTTACAGGAGGAAGCGGTAATTTTCAATGGTCAACCAGTGGTTCGGGAACTTTTGGTTTTGCAGGAGCAGCCAACGCGGTTAATTACAGCATGAGCGCTGCCGACATTGCTGCAGGTTTTGTAAACTTAACCATCACGTCTATAAATAACGGGGCTTGCGGTAATTCAAGTTCAGGTATCAATGTTACTATCAATCCAGCTCCAATATCGGATTTCTCACCTTCTGCATTCATAGCAAACATCCCTAATGATCCTATCCAGTTTACAAATCTGAGTTCCGGGGCCACTTCCTACTATTGGAATTTCGGAGATGGAGGCTTTACAAACCTTGCAAACCCCATCCACAATTATGTTACCGTAGGATTTTATACTGTGAGCCTGGTTGCAGTTAATAGTTTCGGATGCAGAGATACTTCGGATAAAATTATAAAAGTAATAAGCGACATCCAGTTTCCGAATGTGTTTACGCCAAATTTGAACGGATCTAACGGAGGCTCCTATAATATTGCCGATTTAAGCAACGATGTTTTTTTCCCTTATACATCAGGTGTTACAGAATACCATTTGAGAATTTTTAACCGTTGGGGAGAATTGATTTTTGAATCTATAGATATCGCCATGGGATGGGATGGCTATTTTAATGGCAAGCTTTGCCAACAGGACGCATATGTCTGGAAAGCCGACGTTAAATTTTTTGACGGAAGAAAATATAATAAAACCGGTAACGTAACTTTATTAAGATAATCTTTGAAGACTATTTACATCATATTGTTATGTGTTTTTTTTAGCACCCTTGGTTTTTCACAAAAGAACAGCCAATATAAGAAGGAGTTAAAAGCGGCCAACCTTGCGTATGAAAAAGCCGATTACCTGAACGCATTCAATTATTTTTCTGACTTAATTAAAAAGGACACCTCAGATGCCGAATTATGGTTTAAAGCGGGTGCTTCTTTGTTTAATATGAATAAAATGGATACTTCGAGTACGTATTACTTTGAAAAGTCCAAAACAAAAATTCCGGAAGCTCATTATTATCTTGGTAAAACCTACCAGTTGCAGGGCCAGACCAGGAAAGCGCTGGATGAATTATATCATTTTAAAAGTGTGAATAAGGAAGAAAGCATCGAAAATTCTGAAGTGGATAAAGTAATCAGGGCATGCGAATCAAATATAAAGGAAGAAGCCAATAAGGAAAGTTTCATTGTTAGAAATCTTGGCTCAGGAATAAACAGCAAATATCCGGAATACGTACCTCTTGTTTGGAATGTGAATGGAAGTCTTATTTTCACTTCGCGCCGTGCGGATAGTAAAGGGGGGTTAAAAGATCCTTACGGAAGGTATTACGAAGATATTTATGTTGCGCAGAAAACAAGTACGGGATGGAGCAAGCCGGGCCCTATCGGCGACGATATTAATACACAAACCCATGACGCCTGCGTTGCCATGTCTCCTTCCGGTAATGAGCTCATCATTTATCGCACAGACGAAAAACAAACAGGTGGCGATTTTTATTTATGCCAGTTTGATGGAACCAAATGGTCGTTGCCACAAAAGATGGGCCCTGAAATAAATTCAGAATATCTTGAAGCGAGCGCATGTTTTTCTTCGGATGGAACCGAAATAGTTTTTTCAAGTAACAGGCCGGGCGGATTCGGAGGAAAGGACCTTTACAGAATACGGAAATTCATGAACGGTAAATATAGTTTGCCTTTTAACCTTGGACCGGATATTAATACTAATGAGGATGAAGATGCTCCATTCGTTGACAAAGATAATACACTTTATTTTAGTTCAAAAGGCCATAACTCAATAGGAGAGTATGATATTTTCAAATCGGCATTTGATGCTGAAAATTTAAAATGGCTTGAAGCGAAAACCCTGGGCGTTCCTATCAATTCGCCGAATGATGATATTTATTTTATGAAAATTGAAGATTCGCAGAAGGCATTGTTTACTTCCAGGAGAGAGGGGGGCTTTGGCGATGCAGATCTTTATCAGATAGATTTTGAGGAATCGAGTCAGGTAATAGTTTATTGCAAACTGAACACCGTGATAGAAAAGTCGGAATTAAAAGATCTTGTAATGTCTTGCTATGATGCAGAAACCGGGCAACTGGAAGGGATATACAGGCCAAATAAAAATTACATGTCGATGATATTGGTAATGACAAAAGATAAACCATACAAAATGATTCTTGAAGGAAATATGATTGAACCCGTTATCAAAAGAATGACTTTTGCAACAGGCGATACAGAAATAAGCCTTGAGGTTTCAAAACGGATTAAATGAGCATTTCAAAAAGAATATATTTATTTATAACGCTCGTAGTTTTAGCGGTAACTGGTAAAGCACAACATTATCAGTTCTCGCAGTTTTATGCAGCGCAAACGTATCTTAACCCGGCTTTTACCGGTGCTGCGGCATGCACCAGGATGACCATTAACTACAGAAATCAATGGTCTGCCATTCCTGGAACATTCACAACTTACCAGGTGGCCGTTGATCATTACGCAAAATCAATAAACAGCGGTGTGGGATTTCAATTTTTTACAGACAAGGCAGGATCAGGAAATTTAAAAACCACCCAGTTCAGCGCGCTTTATGCATACCAGCTGCAGATTAACAGAAAGTTTGCAATGAGAGCAGGATTTTCTTTGGGTGGGGTACAGAGAAGTATTGATTACAGTGCACTCGTGTTCGGCGATCAGATAGCCCGCGGCGGGGCCGCTAGTTCCGTAGAAAGCATTAACAATGTAAAGACAACGTATCTTGATGCCAGCACCGGATTATTGGCTTATTCTGAAAACTCATGGGCCGGGTTTTCAATTAATCACTTTACACGGCCTAACCAATCTTTAATTGAGGAAAGCAGTAAATTACCCGGTGATTTCAAATTTCATGGAGGGCATAAATTTATTCTTGATGGCGATGATTCTGAATCAGGCCGGAAAAACGCAGAGAAAAATTCCATCACAGCAGCGTTTAACTATAAGAAACAACAAAAATTTAACCAGATCGATATCGGATTATATTATTCCAGAAATTTATTTGTAGTGGGAATGTGGTATCGCGGAATTCCTTTATGGCGTCCCTATACCTGGTATCAGAACAATGACGCGTTGGTGTTTTTGGTGGGACTTTCGGCTGATAAACTTAATATCGGTTATTCATACGATTATACAATTTCGAAATTAAGCAACGTGAGGTCGGGTGGAACACATGAAATCAGTTTGTCATACCAGTTTTGTCCAAAAAAGAAGAAGAAGAAAAGACCGATCCTTATTTCCTGCCCTAAGTTTTAGAATTAAGAGGAACATCTATACTTATTGTAGTTCCTTTTCCGTCGCGCTGATCGTATACCGAACAAATAGTAAACATACTTTTATAAAACATGGGCGAGCCAGGGCATTTTCTGGACTCTTCAAGGGATTTTGAGGAATAGTGCATTGCCTTGTTAAGATCCTGTTTCAGGTACTTATCGATGCTGTCAAAATAAGGTTCAAAGCGAAGCGAATCGCATTGCGAAAAAATTTCCCCGGCACCGACCAGGAAGAAAAAAACAAAAAGAAAATGTTTGCGAATAAACGGCAGATACGAAATTACTAAAAAGTAATTAAGTAAACCTGCAAAGATTTCTAAGGAATCCGTTAGATTTTATAACGTTATTAAATGACTAAGGATTTTATTTAAGAAACCACCACTTTAACACTGTATTGAATTTCCTCAATTGTAAACGTACAGGTATATATCCCTTTTGGTAATTTAGAGGAAGGAATTATTTGAATTTTATTGGAAACCTCCTGAAGATAAAAGGAAGATTCATAAACGGTAACTCCCCGCAGATTCTTGAGATCTACCAAGATCTGGTGATTGTTTTCGAGGCCTGAAATATCTACAGTAAATTCTCCGTTGTTCGGATTAGGGTATACCAGGAACTTGATATTTTTAGCCTTTGCCACATTCACTGAAACTATTTTACTGTAGGAGGGCGTTAAGTCATAGTCAACCTGCTTAAGCCTGTAGTAACTTACGTTATTGATTGGGTCTTCATCTGTTGCAGTATAATCAAGTTTAATGGAACTATTGCCATTAGGTGCTTTAGAAGGGATGGTCTGAATTGGTACGAAAGCAATTGCATCAGGCGCACGTTCAACTTCAAAATGCGAATTGTTTTTTTCGGTAGCAGTTGACCAGAGTAAGTCCATTTTATTTTCTTTTAAAGTGGCTGAAAAATCAAGTAGCGTAATTGGTAATACGGCAGAGCACCCGGGTAGTCCCGGAGGAAGGCAGCCTCCGGTAAAAGTTCCCATCGCGGCTGTCCATACGTTACTATTACAGAGTTCAATGAAGGTAGAACTTCCTCCACCAACACCTGGTACAATTGAACCGGTTGGAGGGCCAGGCATCACATAGATTCTCGAATTACAGGGCAATTTTAATCTGTTACCATTTACAAATTTAAGGCATCCAAAAATGGTTATTTTTAAATATTGAGTGGTGGGGTTACATGCAGTATAATCGGCGTCCGCAGTTATGGTAACAGTAATAGAAGCAGGAATAACAATAGAATCTCCGCAGGCGGGAACGGTGCTCCCAGACCAGGTGGTGTTGGTTCCCCACGCGCCGTTTGCAACTGCAGTGCGGGTAAGGGAATTAGCATTAAAAAGAACAAAAAAGAACAATGCAAAAAAAAGTGTTTTCATTTGCCAGTTGGTTTTGTGTTTTCTGTTTTTCACTTATGTGGGGGAGTATAAATTTATTTTTTTCCTTTACCGTGACCTTTGCCATGACCGTTGTTACCGTTTTCTTTATCCTCCTTGTGGCCTTTATCTTTTTTGTTGTGGGCTTTTCCTTTTAAAGCATGAAATTCAGGAGAGCCGGGTTTAATACCCAGTTCTTTTGCAATAGCGCCCCATCCTTTATCTTTATTTTTTTTATAAGTCCCCATCACTATTTCAGGATCATTTTTTGTGAGTTCAGCTGTTTGCAGTATCATAAAAATATCCGCCGGAGATAATTGTGCCTCAAGCATTTTGTCAATTTTTGGCTGGCCAATATTGAACTCAATGCTGAGATCTTTTTTAAATAATGGAAGATCGTCCTTAGCTTTAATATTTATCTCGGTGAGCGAAGCGTCTAATTCGGTGTCTCCTGACTTAGCGGTTAAATTAAAATTCTGCGCAGAGCCTGCTAAGTAAAAACTATAAAACATTGCAGATAAGATCAAGTTTTTCATCGGAACATTAATTTTAACTCTAAATATATATAAGTTTAAAAAACTTAAAATTATTAATTAGGCAAGAAGGTTAAACTAAAGGCGTTTGTAAGAGTTCATTAGGTTGATTGTCAATGATTTAAGGATACATATAATTCTAAATCGATTTTGGTATACATATCCTTATGCTGAGTGAGCTGGAAACCACCTGAGGTTCCGGTAAATCAAATACCGCTCAGGCCTTGCAGAAGCTTTCTCCTTTTCTATATTTGTATAGCACCCTCCCTTGAAAAATGTCTCTTTCATAATTTTTGTATTTTTTGGTCTTTTTTTGAAGGGGCAATACACTTCGTGCCCACCACCCAATTTTATTTATATGCTTGAAATAAAAGAGCAACCGGTAAGAATCGGAGCTTCTTTTTCTTTCTATGAAGATAAAAGCGGAAATCAATCTGTTAGGGACGTTGAAAAATGTAATGACTTTTCATATCCATATACCGACATCCCTAATTTTAATATTTCGAGCAACGCTATCTGGGGCAAAATAAAATTTACCTGTTACCAGCAAGCCGATTGGTATTTATCAATTGATCCGGCTTCTTTTAATGAAATTGTTGTTTACCAGAAAAAAGGAAAAGGTGAATGGAAAGAAGAGCATCTCGGAAATCTTCTTAAGCAGCGCCCACTTCCAGTAAATCATTATTTTTTTAAGCTGGACCTAAACAAGGGAGATACGGTACAGCTTTATTTCAGGGTTCAGGATTATTATCCTCTTCAGTTTGATATAAAGGCGGGTACCCTCGAATCATTTGTTGGGCCGATGCATGACTCTGATCTTTTTAATGGCATCTGCTATGGCATTATGATCATGATGCTTATTTATAACTTTTACTTATATGTGACGCAAAAAAAAATAGTATACCTGTATTATGTGTTGTACATTTTTTTCAGTATGATCTTCACGGCCATCCTCGGCGGATACGCTTTACATATCGCAAAATGGTTCTTTAGTATTATTGAGTTTGCCCCCATCATACCACCAGCCTGTTTTGGAATATTTGGTTTGCTGTTTACGCTTAAGCTCTTTGGTGAAGCGCTGTCAAAGCGTTTCCGGAAAGTAGTGCATGTTTTTATTTTTATTGCCATCGGGAATATTATTTTAAGTACAACGCCTCTGGTTTATTTATCAGAAACTATTATCCAGCCACTTGGATTGTTGCTCGGGATCCTATGTATAAGCGCTGCAATCATTGCGTTAAAGAAAAAACACAGCAGTGCAATATTTTATTTAATAGGTTTCGGTGCATATATGCTTTCTCTTTTTTATCTTATTTTATCGGCCCAAGCCATTTTTACAATTAATGATTTTACATGGCATGCCCTGGCAACGGGATCAGCCATAGAAAGCATCATGCTTTCATTCGCGTTGGGAGATAAGCTTAAGGTGAGTCTCCTTGAAAAAGAAAAAGCGCAGGAAGATGCGTTAAAGCAGGCTACAGAAAATGAACGGCTTGTGCGGGAACAGAATGTCCACCTGGAATACAAAGTAAAAGAACGCACGATAGAACTGGAAGAAAAAAATAAAGAAGTACTTGATTCCATTCATTACGCAAAACGAATTCAAAACACCCTTTTAGCGCACGAAAATTTCTTACAGGCAAATCTTGAAGAGCATTTTGTGTTCTTTAAACCGAAAGATATTGTAAGCGGAGATTTTTATTGGGCTACTTCTGCCGACTCTCAATTGTTTTACCTCGCAGTGTGCGATAGTACCGGCCATGGCGTGCCGGGGGCCTTTATGAGCCTGTTAAACATTTCTTTCCTTAATGAAGCCATCACAGAAAAAAAATTAACTGAACCGGGTCAAATTTTTGATCATGTGAGAAAACGTTTGATCGAAAATGTTTCGCAGGATGGAGGAAGAGATGGAATGGATGCCATCTTGTGTTGTTTCGAATGCGATAGTAATTCGGGAAGGGAGATAACAAGATTAAGATATGCCGCAGCGAACAACGAACCTGTATTGATTCGTGGAAACGAAGTGATTTGTCTCGATAAAGATAAAATGCCCGTTGGTGTGGGCGAAAAGAAAGATGCATTCTCTTCTTTTTCAATTGAAGTTAAAAAAGGAGATTGCCTTTATTTATTTACGGATGGGTATGCTGATCAGTTCGGCGGACCAAAAGGTAAAAAATTCAAACACCGGAAGCTGGAAGAAAAACTATTGGAAATAAGCGGCCAGCCAATGAGAACGCAAAGTGAATTGCTGGAGTCTGCTTTTAACGAATGGCGCGGAGGTCTTGAGCAGATCGATGATGTACTGGTAGTGGGAATCAGAATTTAATTGTCGCGAATTATAAAACGTTATTGGTTTGCTCTTTAATTTTTTCCAGTTCATCCTTCATTAAAACCACCAACTTTTGAATGCCTGCATCGTTTGCTTTGGATCCAATCGTGTTAATCTCCCTGCCAATTTCCTGTCCAATGAAATTCAGTTTTCTTCCTGCAGAGTCTTCCAGCATAGTTGTAAGAAAATAATCAAGATGGGTTTTTAAACGCACTTTTTCTTCATTCAGGTCAAGCTTTTCAATGTAGTAAATGAGTTCCTGTTCAAGGCGATTTTCATCGTATTTATCTCTACCCAGAATTTCCTGAAGGTTATTTTTAATCCGGTTCTTAATAGTGTCCATCCTTGTAACATCAAGCTTTTTAACTTCTTCTAAATAAACGCCAATTTTACCAAGACGCTCATTAAAATCTATTCGCAAGGATTCACCTTCCTTCTCTCGGAATTTATTGAAATCGATAATCGCAAGATCGACACAGTTTTTTATTTCCTTCCACTCATTCACATCAGCTTCTTTTTTTTCATTCTTCAAAACGTCTGGAAATTTCAAAATATGTTTGATCGGGTCGTTCAATGGTTCACCAAGAGCCGCTGCCAGGGCTTTGAGCTGGGCATGATAGGCTTTAGCCATGTCGGCATTAATCTCCACAGGGGTTTCTGCGTCTTTGGATTCAATATAAATACTAATGTCAATTTTTCCACGCTCCAACTGGCGCGACAATTCGTTACGCAATTCAAGTTCGAAGTTTCGTAATGATGAGGACATTCGGATGTTTATGTCGGCGCCCTTGCTGTTCAGCGAGCGTACTTCCACATTAATCGCTTTGTTGTTGTATTCCGTTGAAGCTTTTCCAAAGCCGGTCATTGATCGGATCATAGTTGAGTTTTTTTTGTTTTAAGATTAACCAGGTACAGGCCGCAGATAATGAGCACGCCCGAGAGTATTTTAGTTGGCGTTAAACTATCCTTCCCCAGCACAACGGCAAACGTGGTTGCAAGGAAAGGTTGAAGATAGATATACATGCTTACCACCGACGGACTTAATGATTGTAAGCCATAAATATTCAGCAGGTATGCAAAAAAAGTAGTGGCTACCACTACGAAGGTAATCGCAAATACCGCGTGGCCGGTAAACACGCTCCAGTTGGTGTGCAGCGTATCGTACAAGCCTATTGGTAAAATATAAATGCTCCCGAATAAAAACATCCAGCGCATGGCCGTAACGGTATTGTATTTCATCATAATGGGTTTTACCATTACCACAAATATGGCCCAGGAAGTGGAGTTCACAAGGGTCATCATATCGCCTAAAACGGTATCGCTGCCAACTTCAAAATTTCCGCGGAACCGCAGGATTAAAAAGGCTCCGGTTATGGCAAGAATTAATCCTGAAATTTTAAGGCCTGTAATTTTATCTTTAAGAACAATGATCCCAAATATAAATACCATGATGGGATTTGAGATCATGATGATGGAAGAGTTGATCGGTGTAGTAATGCTGAGCCCGTAAATAAAAAATATCTGATTTACAACAACGCCGAAAATAGCGAGCCACATCATTTTTTTCAGATCAGATTTTTCTACTTTTTGTGTTTTTGCAAAGAGCGATAAGAGCCAGAAAAGAACTCCGGCACCCACAATACGTAATAAAACAAGCGCTAAGGGACCAATAAATCCGGGCATCAGATCTTTAGCAATGGAGTAATTCATTGCGTAAATTATCTGTGCCGCAAACAAGGCAATATGTCCTTTGAGCGTGTCTGTCATAACAGTGCAAATATGCTTATTTTTGTGGGCGATGCCAACTTTTATCGACCAGCTGGGGAATAAGATTTTACTTGAAAAAAATCCGCAAAGGATAATTTCCCTTGTGCCTTCACAATCTGAATTATTGTGGGATCTCGGGCTGCGAAAGGAGATGGCAGGCATCACCAAATTTTGTGTTCATCCGGATAAAATGTTCCGCTCAGTGGAAAGAGTAGGCGGGACAAAAAAACTGGACATCGGCAAAATAAGGCGGTTGAATCCCGATCTCATTATTGGCAATAAAGAAGAAAACGAAAAAGATCAGATAGAAGAACTTCAAAAAGAATTTAAAGTCTGGATGAGTGACATTTATAATTTTGAAGATGCACTTGAGATGATAAAGCAGGTTGGAATTATTACCGGTAAAGAATCAGAAGCGATGCAATTATCTCAACAGATTGGAACCACACTTCCAACTATTAAAAATATTTTTAATGGAAACAAAGTGGCGTATTTCATTTGGAATAACCCTTACATGTTATCGGCCAAAGACACCTACATTGACTATGTTCTTAATTACTGTGGCTTACAAAATGCCGCGGTTCACTTATCACGGTATCCTCAGGTAAGTGCGGAAGAATTAAAAAAGATAGATCCCGATTATTGTTTTTTGTCATCGGAGCCATTTCCTTTTAAGGAAAGTCATGCGAAAAAAATACAAGAGTTGATGCCGCGTACAAAAATTTTTATTGTAGACGGAGAAATGTTTAGCTGGTACGGAAGCAGGCTGGCCAAACTTCCGGAATATTTACTGAAATTAAAAAAAGAAATAACTTAGTAAGAAAGCGGCATGCTTTCGCGTTTCATCGGATTAACCGTTAATACCGGAATGTTGCTGATGTCTACCATTTGCTGGCTGGCTGTTCCGCTGAACATTTCGCCAAAACTAACATCCGTTTTGTTCATTTGAACAATTAAATCGCAATCGTTTTTATTTGCGTATTCAACAATGGTTTCCGCTACGTTTTTTGCCGGAATGGATTTATTGGTAGCGTTTACGTTTTTTTCCTTGATGTATTTTTTTACCTGCTGCAGATAGGGAAGCAATTTGTTTTCGTAACGGGTGTCGCTAGGATCAAATACAGAAACGATCCGGATATCCGCTTTAAAATATTGAGCCATCTGAATAACAATAGGCACTTTTTCGCGCGATTGGGGAGTAAGATCAAAGGGCAGAACTATATTTTTGTAATTATCTTTACTTTCGAGCGTTCTTACGGTAAGCACCGGACAGGTAGCGTTCTTAATAAATTTGCTTGTGCTGCTTTTTCCCATAAAACTCCTGAAACGTATATGTGTATCAAGCCCTGCAACAATAATAGTACTTTTTACTCTTTCCGACATTTTAGAAGTTTCCTCGTAAATGTCACCTTTTACCGAAGCTGTCTCTACCACCAACCCGCTTTCGGCGGCAGTGTCCTTTGCCAGTTTCGCGAGATCGATCTTGTTCTCATCTGATGCGTTCAGATACCCGTGCATTAATAAAAGTTTGGACTTAGTATGTCTCGCTAACAGATACGAGTGCTTAATAGCAGCTAAGGACTGCTTCGAAAAATCTATCGGAATTAAAATAGAACCATTTTCTTTAATATGCATGGTAGTTTATTTCTAATAAAGTTAGCAAATTTTTTTAACCTGCATTTAGATTTTAGGTTCAAACTTGTTAAGGGCAGGATGTTTATATCTTGAAAGACTCCTTTTATCGATAAAAAACCCATCTTTATAGGATGGGTTCAACGTTTATTTCAAACTTCCAATCATATCCTCGGGCCGTACCCAAAGGTCAAACTGTTCATTGGTTACATAACCAAGTTCAATGGCAGCTTCGCGAAGGGTTTTATTTCCTTTATGAGCCGTTTTTGCAATTTTAGCGGCCTTCTCATAGCCAATATGCGTATTCAGCGCCGTTACCAGCATAAGCGAATTCTCAAGATGTTTTTTAAGCTCCGGTAAGTTCGCTTCAATTCCATCTGAACATTTTTCTGCAAACGAAGCACAAGCATCACCAATCAAGCGGGCCGACTGAAGCACATTAGCGGCAATTACCGGTTTAAATACATTCAGTTCAAAATGCCCCATCGATCCTCCTATACTTACCGCAACATCGTTACCCATTACCTGTGCGCACACCATGGTAAGCGCTTCCGGCTGCGTTGGATTAACTTTACCGGGCATAATAGAAGAACCGGGTTCGTTGTCAGGAATAATAATTTCACCGATGCCGCAACGCGGACCAGAAGACAACATGCGGATATCATTCGCGATTTTCATTAATGAAACAGCGCTGCGTTTTAATGCCCCGCTTAATTCCACCATGGCGTCGTGCGCGGCCAAAGCTTCGAATTTATTTGGTGCGGTGATAAAAGGAAGTCCGGTTAACTCGGCAATTTTTTTCGCAACAAGCACGTCGTATCCTTTTGGGGTATTCAATCCGGTGCCAACAGCCGTGCCGCCAAGAGCCAGTTCACGCACTGCCTCCAGCGCGTTCTTTAACGTTCGGATGCTCATGGTTATCTGCTGCACATAACCGCTGAATTCCTGTCCAAGCGATAAAGGCGTTGCATCCATAAAGTGAGTGCGACCTGTTTTAATTATATCTTTAAATGCTTCCGATTTTTTCTTCAGACTGTCGCGTAACTTTTCCATACCAGGAATCGTAATTTCCACTACCTGTTTGTAAGCCGCAATGTGCATGGCTGTTGGAAAGGTGTCGTTGCTGCTCTGCGATTTATTCACATCGTCATTCGGGTGAAGCACTTTGGGTTCGTCGCTTAATTTTCCGCCATTCATCACATGCGCGCGATAAGCAATAACTTCATTGGCGTTCATGTTACTCTGGGTGCCTGAACCGGTTTGCCAGATCACCAAGGGGAACTGATCGTCCAGCTTATGTGCCAGTATTTCGTCACAGGCTTTTGAGATGAGTTCGCATTTTTCTTTCGATAAAACGCCTAATTCACAGTTAGCAAGAGCTGCGGCTTTTTTTAAATAACCAAAAGCATAGATAATTTCTTTGGGCATACTCGCCTCGGGTCCTATTTTAAAGTTGTTGCGACTGCGTTCTGTTTGGGCCCCCCAATAAACATGAGCGGGAACATTTACCTCGCCCATTGTATCTTTTTCTATTCTGAATTCCATACGGTTTAATTTTATACGCTAAAAGTAGCATTTTAAAAATCCAGGTCAAATTTAGCCCGGGAAAAAAATCAGGAAAAACTATTTTTTAGCTACGGCGTGAGAAGTATCCGGACTTCCAATTAAAAGGGGGAGTATTTTAAGGTCAATATGCTTTTCATTTATAAACAGGATGCCGCATCTGACTAGGTCGTTTAATGAGAAATCTTTTAACAGTAAATTACCGACAGCAAGTTTAGTGTCGACCCTTATCGTTATTTTAGGATTTATTTTTTCGTAACTGTCCAAAAGGTAAAGTTTATTTTCTTCTATTATTTTAATTAGTTCTTCAGCATATGTAGGATAAGTAGCATAGCCAGCGTTTTTTAGCCCATAGCACCAGCCTTTATAATCTGTTAGGGAAAGGTTAAACAAATGGGCGTAACGGAGGCGCGATTTTAAAAAGAGGCTGTGATCGTTATAGGATTCTTCTACGGTGGAATATTTGCGGAAACATTCATTCTTAGTATCATCCGTTTTTACTACTGTGTCGCCCATCCAGTTAGCATGGCATTTTATCCCGAAATGATTATTCGATTTAATAGCTAATGAACTGTGGCCGCAGCGGCTTTCGAAGATGGCCTGCGCCATTGTAACGCTGGCTGGGATGCCATGTTTTGCCATTTGCTCGATAGCTTCATCTGCATACCAGCTGATATAGGATTTTGCTAACAATATAGGGTCTTTGGTGCCTTTTGCTTCATTCACCAATAATGCCAGTAAAACCACAAAATTTACCTTACAACACTTTATAAAAAAGACTATTGAGTTTTTAACATTATTCATTTACATTTACAAATGTAGACCTGCTATTAGCGCATTTTTCGATTAGTTTGGCTACATATTAACAACACACTTTTGAAATGTACAAAACCGTTTTTTTGACCATGGGATTGTTTACTCTTGCAACATCACTTATGCAGGCGCAGTTAACATACCCTGTAACGGAAAAGGAAACTATTACGGATAATTATTTTGGAGTGAGGGTGGATGATCCTTATCGCTGGCTGGAGGATGACCGCAGTGAGAAAACAGCGACCTGGGTGACCAAGCAAAATGTGGTGACTGAAAAATTCATGTCTTCGGTTTCTTTCAGAGACAAAATAAAGACCAGGCTTACCGAGTTATGGAATTACAATAAAGAATCAGCCCCCTATAAAAAAGGAAATTTCTTTTTCTGCTACAAAAACAACGGGCTCCAGAATCAGAGCGTATTGTTTATTAAAAAGAGTATTGATGATGCGGGTGAAATTCTTTTAGATCCCAATGCACTTTCAAATGATGGTACTGTTTCTTTAAGCGGAACCTCCGTTTCCAAAAACGGTAAAACGCTGGCTTATGGAATTTCAAAAGCAGGGAGCGACTGGGTTGAAATTCATTTTAAAGATATTGAGTCTAAAAAAGATTTGCCCGATGTTTTAAAGTGGGTGAAGTTTAGCGGCATGAGCTGGAAGGGTGAGGGCGTTTATTACAGCAGGTACAACCAACCAGATGGCAGCGCTTTATCGCAAAAAAATAAATTCCACAAATTATATTTCCACAAGCTCGGCGCCGCGCAGGAAAAAGACGAACTTGTGTATGAAGATAAAAATAACGGGGACTTTAATTTTTCAGCTTCTGTAACGGATGATGAAAACTATTTATGTCTGTATACAAGTCAAAGTACCAGCGGGCATAAGCTTATGATCAAAGATTTAAAAAAGGTGGGAAGTGATTTCGTACAGATTGCTGATAACTTCGATTTTGAAAACGATGTGGTGGATAATATGGGCGAAACGTTTTACATGCGCACCAATAAAAATGCACCCCGATACAAGCTTGTATCTTTTAACCTGAACAACGCGCAGGCTTATTCCTGGAAAACTATTTTACCGGAAACAGAACACTTGCTGGAAGGAGTGAGATTATGCAATAATAAAATACTTGCCAATTACCTCGAGAACGTCACGTCTAAATTGTACAGTTTTTCTTTGCAGGGAAATCGCGAAAAGGAAATTGAGCTGCCCGGAATTTGTCATTTAAGTTCAATCAGCTCCGATAAGAACTATGATTTTGCAACCTACAGCATTGTGAGTTTCACTTCGCCCGAACAGGTATTTTACCTGGATGCTAAAACCTGGAAGAGCAAACAAATATTTAAACCTGCCATTAAATTTGATTCTGAGAACTATGTCACAGAGCAGGTTTTTTATCCGAGTAAAGACGGAACAAAAATATCAATGTTCATTACACATAAAAAAGGATTGGTGATGAATGAAAAAACGCCATGTTTTGTGTTTGGATACGGCGGTTTTAATATTTCTTATGGACCGGAATTCAGAACGGACCGCGCAGTGTTTCTGGAGGCTGGTGGAATTTACTGCGTGCCTAACCTTAGAGGTGGCGGGGAATATGGAGAAGAGTGGCATAAGGCAGGAACTAAGTGTAAAAAACAAAATGTATTTGATGATTTTATAGCGGCCTGTGACTATCTGGTTGCAAGAAAATACACTTCGCACAATAAGCTTGCAATACACGGACGAAGCAACGGCGGTTTATTAATTGGTGCGGTGATGACGCAGCGTCCGGACATCTGCAAAGTGGCAATACCAACTGTTGGCGTACTGGATATGCTGAGGTTTCATTTATTTACAATTGGAAGAGCCTGGGCGGTTGATTACGGAAGCAGCGAGAATAAAGAAGAATTTGACTGTCTCATAAAATATTCGCCCTATCATAACATTAAAGAAGTTAATTATCCTGCAACCCTTATTTTAACCGGCGATCACGATGACAGAGTTGTTCCTGCTCACTCGTTTAAATTTGCAGCAGCTTTACAGGAGAAAAATAAAAGTAAAGAACCAACGCTTATCAGGATCGATGTCAACGCCGGCCACGGAGCCGGGAAACCAACGTCGAAACAAATAGATGAGTTTGGCGATATGTGGAGTTTTGTATTTTATAATCTTGGAATGAATATTTAAAAATAAAAAAATGAAAAAAATAATTTTAGCCTTTTGTCTTTGTGTAACGCTGTTACAGGCACAAACATTAAAATATCAGAAAGTTCAGATAACGGGAGAGCCCGGGATAGCAAAACAATTGCTGCAGTTAGGAATTACCATAGACCACGCTGATGTGCATGAAAACAGTATTACAACCGAAATCAGTGAGAACGAGGTGTTGATCCTTAAACAACATCATATTCATCACACCATCCTGATCGAGGATCTTTCTAAATTTTATCTTGAAAGAAACAAGGCAGACCTTGCCGGAAAGATGGCGATGCCAACACCGGTGTGTAATGCGCAGAACATTGCCAAGCCTGCAAATTTTCATTTGGGAAGCATGGGTGGTTTTTTTACCTGGAATGAAATGAAACAGATTCTTGACAGCATGGCGTTATTGTATCCGAATTTAATTTCCGTTAAACAACCCCTGAGCCAGCAAAGTATTCAGGGCCGTGATATTTATTATGTTCGCATGAGCGACAACCCTACCGTGGATGAGAATGAACCTGAATTACTTTATACTGCCCTGCATCATGCGCGTGAACCGGCCAGTTTATCGCAGCTTATTTTTTATATGTGGTACCTGCTTGAAAACTATGCAACTGATCCTGATATAGCTGCTACATTAAATAACACTGAATTGTATTTTGTTCCCTGTGTTAACCCGGATGGTTATGTATATAATGCAACTACCAATCCAGGCGGCGGCGGCATGTGGCGGAAAAACAGACGTTTGAATTCGGATAATACCTATGGTGTGGATCTTAACAGAAACTATGGGTATAATTGGGGATACGATAACACTGGTTCTTCGCCTACAACCAGCAGCGACACCTATCGCGGCACCGCAGGATTCAGCGAGCCGGAAATACAGGCAATGCGTGATTTTTGCAATAGCAGGCAATTTGCTACCGCTTTGAATGCACACACTTACGGAAATTTATTAATTTACCCATGGGGTTATCTGCCGAGTATCTATACTCCGGATAGTGCCACCTTTGTAAACTGGACGGTTTTACTTACCGAAGACAGTCGATTTTTATATGGCACCGGAGATCAGACCGTAAATTATGTTACCAATGGCGACAGTGATGACTGGATGTACGGAGAGCAATCTTCAAAGCCTAAAATATTGTCCATGACGCCCGAAGCCGGTGCTTCCGGTGACGGCTTCTGGCCGGCATCTTCAAGGATCCTCGACATTTGTAAAACAACCTTCACTCAAAATTACAACCTTGCAAAACTCGTTGGACGTTACGCAATAGCACGCGACATGCGCGATAAATTCATCAGCTCGAACGGTTATCTAAATTACAGTCTTCAACGCCTTGGATTAAGCAGCGGTAATTTTACTGTAAGTATTAATCCTGTTGGAAGCGGCATTGTGTCGGCGGGCGCTCCAAAAAGTTATTCCCTGAGTCAAAACCAGTTGATAAATGATTCTATTTCGTTTACTTTAAACACGGGTCTTGCAGCAGAACAAACAGTTAAATACGCGATAGGAGTGGATAACGGGTATTTTACACACTACGATACAATTACGAAAATTTACGGAACGCCGGTTATACTGGCTTCCAATAACGGTACAGTAGTTGCGGGCACGTTTACTACTTCGGGCACCTGGGGTTTAAGCACTACAAAATTTGTTTCGCCTCCAAGCAGTATTACCGAAAGTCCGGCAGGGAATTACTTGAGCAATCAAAATAAATCAATTACACTGAGCACACCTGTTAACTTAACAAATGCAATTTATGCGCATTTACAATACTATACCCGTTTCGAACTTGAAAAAAATTACGACCAGGCAAAAATACTTTACAGTACCAATAACGGCGTTAACTGGAATCCGCTTTGTGGCAGGTATGAAACGTCTCCTGCTTCCTCAGGAGCTACCAGCCCAGTGTACGATGGGTTTCAGGATGGATGGGTGAAAGAGGATATTGATATAAGCGCGTATGCCGGGCAGAATTTTTTAATACGGTTTACTTTTACCTCTGACGGAGGGCTTAATAAAGATGGTTTTTATTTTGATGATCTTTTAATCCGGAAATTAACGTCCACTGCTTCGGGAATCGCATCAAACATATTCGTAAATGAAAATATTATTATTAGCCCGAATCCATCCACCGGAATTTTTAATTTAAGTAATCCTGATTTGAAATCAATTTCATTGGTAGTATTGAATGCAATAGGACAGGAGATATATAAGAAAGATAATATCTACGATGCTAATTACTCCATTGATCTTAAAGGTGAGGCAAGGGGAATCTACTTCGTTAAGGTGAAAGTTGACGGAAATGAGATCGTTAAGAAAGTAGTGCTGAGCAACTAAATCTCAAAAAGTATAAAAATTTTTAGACCAGGTTAAACTTAGCCAGATTTAGACAGTCAAATAAAAAAACAACACTATGAAAAAAATAATTTTAGCGCTTACACTTGTAGCAGGCTTATGTACAGTGTGCGATGCTCAAGAATCAAAAACCGGCGCGCCCCAAGAAAAAGGAGACAAGAAAAATCTTACGCCGGAAGATCGTGCAAAACGAGGTACCGACAGAGCAGCCAAGGAATTTGGTTTAACGGCTGACCAGAAAACAAAATGGGAAGCAGCCACTTTAGAAAGAATTAAGGCTAATAGCCCATTACATGAAAAAATGAAAGGTTCCACAACGCCAGAAGAAAGAAAGGCCCTGCATGTACAAGCCAAAACAAATAATGAGAAATTTGATTCTACAGTTAAAGGTTTTTTAACTGCGGAACAGAAAACGAAGTACGACGCAAAAATTGAAGAACTGAAGAAAAAAAGAAAAGAACAGCATAAAGATGGCAAAGATGAACCCCATGAAATTGATGAACATGATTAATCTTAAGCCTCTGTGAAAACAGGGGCTTTTTTAACCCAAATTATGCAGTAGAAGGTGAAGAATGAGCCGAACTACCTGCATTTTTGGGTAAACCGCTTCCGATGGCTATCGGAATAGAAAATCACCTTTTAGGTGATGCACAGTCCAGCTAAGAGGCTTGATTTTCTTACATCGTTTATTCATTTGGTTTTTCAAATGAATAATCTGGGTTTAATTATTATAAAGCCAGTTTGGCTGCTTCAATATTACTTTTGGAATTTCCGACAAAAATGTTTTCACCCGCAATTATTACCGGGCGCTTTAAAAAAGTATATTCTTCCAGAATTAATTTTTTGTATTCCTTTTCTGTGGAAGGTTTTGGATCCAGCGTTTTGTATTTTAAAGCTACCCTGCTGAAAAGCGCTTCATAGCTGCCTTCCAGAGCTTTCATCTCCTCAAGTTGCTCCGGGGTTATTTTTTCAGTCTTAATGTCCTGGAACAGGAATTTTTTTTCTTTTAGTTTTAATTCGGTGATAATGCGGCTACAGGTAGAGCAGGAGGATAAATAATATATTTTCTTCATAAAATAAAGTAATTTTGATACGTGAAGTTAAAAATTATTATCCTTGTCCTTGGTTTTTCTTTCGGCGTCTTACGAGCGCAAACTTATGAAAAGGATTGGGAGGCATTAAATAAGAAAATGGAAAGCGGGGTTTCTGTTCCTGTAAAGGAAATGGAAGCTTTTAATCTAAAATACAAGGATAAGTTGCCACTTTATCCTGATAATACAATGCAATTATATAGTTCTATTGCAATCAACTATTACAATCAAAACGATCTTGTTAAAACAGAGCAGAATTATCTGAAAGCTTATGAGTACTCAAAGACCGCGAAGGACACCTTGCTTAAACCTGTAGCGGAATACTACTTGGCCACTTTTTATCACAACCAAGACAATTACCTGGAAGCAGAACAATATTATTTAAAATGCATGTATGGAATGTCGGTTGTTTATGGGCAATCCAGCAGGGAGTACACGCAGATATTTTTAAACTACACTTCGTTACTGGTTAGTCTTGAGAAACATCAGCAAGCGCAGCCCTATATAGAAGCACTGCTCTATTACTATAAGACTCTCGATGGCGTTGGCAATTCTAACTATATCCGTCTGCTAAATTACCAGGCAATTATTTATCAAAGCAAAGGTGAATATGCAAAAGCAATTGATATTCTTTCCGCTATTGTGGAAGAAAAATCGTTATTGAAGTTAGGCGATACAGCAAGCTATGTTACGATTCAACTTAATCTTGGTGATGTTTACCGTGAGACAGGTAAATACGACCTTGCCATAATGAATTTAAAAAAGGCGCGTCAGAATTACTTCGCCTATAAATTGAAAGACAGGGGCGCGCTGGCCACTATCGAAAACAACCTGGGAGTGTGTTATAAAGGCATAAACTCAACCAAAGA
>JACDDR010000028.1 GCA_013816895.1 Bacteroidota bacterium | reverse complement strand
GTTTATGGCAGGTGCAATTTGTTCTCTTTCTTTTCGCGTGGTTTTTTGCCATCATGGTATTTATTGGATACCGCACAAAGTTATTTACTTTCTTGTCATGGTTTATGCTCTTATCCCTGCATAACCGTAACGGTCTTATTTTACAGGGTGGGGATGATCTTCTGAGAATGGTTCTGTTCTGGGGCATCTTTATCCCCTGGGGTGCACGTTATTCCTGCGATGCAATTCTTTCAGAAAAAATATATGCAAATAAAACGATCTGCACGGTTGCAACCATCGCCTATCTCTTACAGATCTGTTACATCTATACGGGATCAGCATTATTAAAAGGTCCGGAGTGGAACAGAGATTACACCGCCATGTACTATGTTTATGGGCTCGATCAGGTAGCTTATTCTTTTACGAAACTCTTTTTTTATTACCCCGCACTGCTTAATAAATTAACTGCCATTGCTTATTATTTTGAGCTGTTAGTGCCATTTTTATTTTTTATTCCGCTAAAGCACCAGGCATTTCGCCTCATTGGCGTTCTCCTTATTATTCTTTTCCATACTCTGAATTCAATGACCCTCTTCATTGGTTTGTTTCCGCTGATAGGAATTGCAACAAGTCTTGGTATTCTTCCTTCACTAATGATGGACTGGCTCGAGAAGCGAACTGAAAAATTAAAAGAAAGTGTGAGAGAATCTTTTATGGCTATCAGTTTTTTTTGTCAGAGTCTTCTTCGCTGGAAAGATCCGGTATATGAGTATTCACAATGGAGAGAAAATATTAAGACGGCCATACTCATTTTTTTAGTTGTATTTGTTTTCGACTGGAATTTCAGCAATCTGTCTTTCATTAACAGTAAATTGTCTGACAGCTTTCGTCCTGTTGGTTATGCTTTAAGACTTGATCAGAACTGGGGAATGTTTGCTCCGGGGGTTTTTAAAGATGATGGCTGGTATATTCTGGAAGGCGTCACAGAAAAAAACAAAGAAATAAATGTTTTTCAGGAAGGAAAAGAAATAGATTACAAAAAACCTGGAAGTGTAACGTCTTTATTTAAAAACGACAGGTGGAGGAAGTATACCGAAAACATGATTCTAAAATACAATTCTTTTATGCGCGGGTATTTCTGTAATTACTACAAGCGGATATGGAATGATAATAGTTCTGAGAAAATAAAAGCATTGCGAATCGTGTACATGAGCGAATTTACCTTGCCTGATTATCAGTATTCACGGCCATCGCGCGAGGTGTTGTGGGAATGTGAAGGGTCATGCAGGTAATGGCCTGGGAACACTGGCATAAAGATTTACGTTACCAATGCGATCGTTTTTTGCTGCAACGTTTTTAAGTATCTTTGTATATGAATAGAAAAATTGGTATTGCCATGCACGGTGGTGCGGGCACCATATTAAAATCTCAAATGAATCCTGAAAAGGAGGCCATGTATACAGACGCTTTAAAAGAAGCAGTGCTTGCTGGGGAAGCAATTTTATTAAAGAATGGCCTGGCAGTGGATGCGGTAGAAGCCGTAGTCCGAAAGCTGGAAGATAATCCGCTGTTTAATGCCGGAAAAGGTTCGGTTTTTACGCATGATGGAAAAAACGAAATGGATGCGTCGATAATGGATGGCAAGACATTAAAAGCCGGTGCCGTAACCGGAGTAACCCATGTTAGAAATCCTGTTAATTTGGCCCGCGCAGTAATGGATCATACCGAACATGTTTTTTTATCGGGGAGCGGGGCTGTTGATTTTGCACGTGCCATGGGAATTCCACTGGAAACAGACGAATACTTTTATGTGCAATACCGGTACGATCAATTAAAAAGGGCACGCGAATCGGATACAATTGTTCTTGATCATACGGCTATAAAAGATATTGATGAAAAAAAATTTGGTACAGTAGGTGCTGTGGCCCTTGATGTATTTGGCAACGTGGCTGCCGCTACTTCAACCGGAGGAATGACCAATAAAAAACACGGTAGGATAGGGGATAGTCCTATTATAGGTGCCGGTACCTATGCCAACAATAAAACCTGCGCCATTTCCTGCACAGGCCATGGCGAATTTTTTATTCGTTCGGTAGTGGCCTACGATATTTCATGCCTGATGGAATACAAAGGACTTACATTAAAAGAAGCCTGCAACTATGTGGTTAAAGATAAACTTAAGAAGCTTGGTGGCGAAGGCGGGCTGATTGCAATTGATACTCACGGTAACATTGAAATGCCCTTTAATACAGAAGGGATGTACCGCGCCAGTAAACACGGTGAAGATGAATTAGTGACTGGAATTTATTAAAAATCTTGTGGCAAAGGCTTCGGCATTTGGAACAAACTTTTTTTCATGAAGAAAAAATCCATTTCCCCTCGCGAGCATATGAACTTTTAAACCCTCCAGGCCCAGCGGAAAATTATCTTCAATAACATTAATACTGTTATACTTTATCCGTGTTCCATCGATGATGATTACCATTCCGGAGCCTACACAGGTTGCTTCATTTCCTTTCGTAATAAGTAAACCTGTATCTTCTCCTATTCCTATACCCAGGCTTAACGGGTTCATGGCCACTGCCTGAGCAAGTCTTCCGAAGCGCCCGCGTTTTACAAAATGTGTATCCACAATGCAACTGTCCAGAACTTCGAGGCCATAGGTTATTTTTACATGTCCTTTAAGCATGGCTTCGTTGTTTTCGGCATGATAGATCATGAGCCGTCCCATGGCCATTGCTCCCGCACTTGTACCCGCAAGCATAAAGCCTTCGTCTTTCATGTAGCGTTTCATGATCACCTGCATCAAGGCCGAGCCGCCAATAATAGTAGAGAGCCTGAACTGATCTCCCCCACTGAAAAACACCGTATCGGCATTTTCAATCCTTGGAATAAGATCCGGATTTTTTAAGTCCTCCTTATTTTCAATATTCATGTGGTTAACATTATTAAACCCGGCCTTTTTAAAGGAACGGATATACATGTTACCGGTTTTGAAAGGTTGTTGCGAAGCAGTGGTAATTATTTCAATTCTGTTAAACTTACTCCCCTCAGGGGGTATCAAATAATTCAGGATCTCATAGTCAATAAAATTTTTGTTTTTTAATTTTATCTGCGGCCTGATCCTTATGGGGCCTTTATCTTCAGCCCCACCAATAATTAAAAGCTTTCCTTTTGGTGTCATAAAATCTGCTTTTATGATGCCTTTAGTAAAATATTCTGGTAAGATCCTGATCTTAATTGTTCTTCTTTCTGAAGTTGTCCGAGATATTCAATGGTTTTTTGAACTGCATCTGTGCATACTGTTATAAAAGCTCCTTTTTTTGCATTATTCATTGCGTATTCGATGGCTTCTTTTTCGTCAGAAATAACTTTTACCGGCATGTGCTGTTTTTGCGAATGAATACCCTGAAGGATTAACTCCGTTAACTCTTCCCTGGTTCTTCCGCGCAGATCCTTATCATGTCTGATGATCACTTCATCAAACATTTGCGCTGCAAACGCTCCGATGTTGCGAATGTCTTCATCTCTGCGGTCGCCCACAGCGGCGATGATACCGACCTTACTAGGCGATTGGGTTTTTTCTATAAAACTTTTTAGTTCAATAAACCCACCACTGTTGTGAGCGTAATCCACCATCACATCAAAGTTCTGAAAATTAAAAACGTTCATCCGTCCCGGGGTAAACTCGGGAGAAGGAATAAAAGTTTTCAAAGCGAGCCTGATATTTTTTAAAGTAAAGTTCTTTAAATAAGCGGTTAATACTGCCGGAAGAATATTTTTGATCATACTGTCGGCTCTTCCCGAAAACGACAATGGAATATCATCAATTTTCTCCACTGGTATTTTAGTCTGCCCGGCACAAATGGTTACAAAGCCGTATTCAATTACTACTGCTAAGCCACCATTCTTACAGTGACTTACAACTCTTTCATTTTCTGAATCAATGCTGAATAAGGCAATGTTGCAATCCAGCTCTTCGCGCATATCGTAAACACGTTCATCATCAGCATTCAGAATGGCATAACCGTGTTTGAACGTGCTGTGAGCAACTACCGATTTCACGCGGGCCATATCTCTCAGTGTATCGATCCCATCCAGCGATAAATGATCTTCAGAAATATTTGTAATGATGCTGATATCGCAGTGGTCAAATCCTAATCCTGCTCTTAATATTCCGCCACGCGCGCATTCAAGCACTGCAAAGTCGATGGTTGGATCAGTCAGTACTGTTTGAGCACTTACCGGCCCGGTACAATCGCCCCGGTGAATTAAATGCCCCTGGATATAAGTTCCATCGGTAGTTGTGTAGCCTACATGGTGACCGGATTGCTTAGCCATATGGGCGATAAGCCTTGTGGTAGTGGTTTTGCCATTGGTGCCGGTAACTGCAACCAGCGGAATGCGTGATTCAGCTCCGCGCGGATAAAGCATGTCAACAACATGCGCCGCCACATTTATTGGTTTCCCTTTTGAAGGGAACAAGTGCATGCGGAAACCAGGACACGCGTTGACTTCCAGGATGCCGCCATTCTCATCTGTGAGAGGTTTGTCAATGGCCGTTGCAATCACATCAATGCCGCAGATATCCATATTAAGTAATCTCGCAATTCGCTCAGCCATAAAAATATTGTATGGGTGAACAAGATGCGTTACGTCAGTTGCTGTGCCTCCTGTGCTAATATTGGCCGTGTCTTTCAGTAATACCACTTCGTCAAAGGACGGTATTGTTTCCAATGTGTAATTTTTCTGGGACAGGATATCAGAGGTTATTTTATCGATTTTTATTTTGGTGAGAATTTTTTCGTGCCCTTCGCCGCGGTTTGGATCGCAATTGATCCGGTCGATCAGTTGTGCGATCGTGGAATGGCCGTCGCCTGTTACAAGAGCGGGCGTGCGTTTAGCAACAGCCACTAATTTAAAATTAATAAGAAGGAAACGAAAATCGCAGCCTTGCATAAATTTTTCTACCAACACATCTTCTGATATTTCCCGCGCGAGCTTGAAAGCATCACGCGCCTGATCCATTGTTTGAATGTTTATGGTGATGCCTCTTCCATGATTTCCATTAATGGGTTTAATCACAACAGGGTATCCTATTTTTTCTACAGTTGCTTCCAGATCTTCTTCATGATCAATTAAAATGCTTTCCGGCGTGGGAATATATGCTGATTTAAGAATTTGTTTGGTTTCATTTTTATCACAGGCTATCTCAACACCCATATGACTTGTAGAACCTGTAAGAGTAGCGCGGATCTTTTTCTGATGTATTCCCTGACCAAAAAGCACAAATGAGCTGTTGTTTAATCTTTTAAACGGGATTCCGCGTGACTGTGCTTCTTCTACAATAGCCTGGGTACTTGGCCCAAATCCGTATTTGGCTTTAATCCGTTTCAGCGCTTCAATATCTTTATTAATATCGTACGGAACATTGTCTACGAGTGCCCGCGCTATTCTTAAGGCGGCTTCAGCGGCATAAAGACCAGCTTTTTCCACATGATAAGCAAAAATAACATAATACTCGCCCGCTTTGTCCGCAGAGCGAGTTCTGCCATAGCCGCAGTCCATCCCGGCCAGGGTTTGTATTTCAAGAGCTATATGTTCCACCACATGACCAATCCAGGTACCGTGTTTAATCCGGAAAAAGAACCCGCCCTCATGAGCTTCGGAGCACCGGTGTGTGTACATGCTTGGGATGAGTTGTTCAATGCGTTCAGAGAAACCTTCAATTTTATTTGTCGGAAAAGCCTCTAGCTCTTCCAGGTCCAGCTTCATGATAATAATGTTTTGGCGATAATTCGACCAGAAGTTCGGCCCCCTCATTACCTTAATACTGTTGATCTTCATATATGGGAATTTAATAAGGCTGTATTAAAAATTATACCAAATTCTAAATGACTGGAAATCAGTTTTACCCTTACAGGCAAAGCGAGAGTATTTTCTACAGTCTGTAGAAGTGGGGAGGGTTGTAAATGCAAAAACCGCCGGACTTTCTGTAAGACCGACGGTATTTGTACAGCCAATTTAATGAATAGTACAAATTGACTAACGTTTTTAACAATGCCACAAAATATTTGATGGCACGTAAAAAAAATCATGCTTACATAATTGAATTTACGCTTTCACAACCGCTATAATGTTAATTACAGATAGTTTCACTTTATACGTTAAAAAAGCATGCCAAAGCGAAACAGAGATGTAAACTAGTAACTTAAGACTTTTCCCCGAATGTTAAATGGTGGATAGTTTACCCAGTTCGGGGTTATACCGATGTGATAAAGAATCGTATCCAACAAAATATATCCCGGTGATAAAACCTTTTAAAAGATTACCATACTTATTTTTCATAAACCTTAATGGTTAATTCCTGATCGGGAGTTATCCAGGCCCGGTGCATGAGTTCTGAATTATGGGCGGTTGCAAAATTGCCATATTTGTCGAGAGCAATCAGGCCCATATCTCCTTTCACATGTTTATTTTTCTGATGGATCACATAATCGCAGGCTTCCTGAACATTCATCAGCTTTTGTTCAACCAGCATTGAAACATAACCGGCAGCAATAGTTCTGATATTTATTTCACCATCGCCTGTTGCGCAAACGCCGCATGTTCTGTTATCGGCATAACATCCAATTCCAATCATTGCAGCATCGCCAATACGTCCTTGTTTATTAAAGGATGTTCCCCCCGTTGATGTAGCTGATGCAATATTTCCTTTTTTATCAAGCGCTATAACACCAACAGTGCCATGATTTTTAAGGTCTTCTTTTTCCTGCGGAGATAATTTATCTCTTTTTTTCATGTATGCATCATACTGATGCGGGACAACAAAATATCCTTCGTGTTCTAGTTTTACGCCTTTGTTTTTCGCATATTCAATCGCACCTTCACCGCCCAGCAGAACGTGGTGACTGTCCTCAAGGATCAATCGGGCAAGACCCACCGGATTTTTTACAAAACGAAGCAGGGCTACCGCACCACATCGTAAATCGTTTCCATCCATAATAGACGCATCCATTTCAACCATGCCCACAGAATTGATTGCAGAACCCCGGCCGGCATTAAATAAAACGCAGTCTTCTAAAAATGAAATGGCTGCCTCGGCCGCGTCTAATGCGCACTTGCCGCGTTTTAATAAATCGTAGGATAATTCAGCAGATTCTTTCAGTGCTTTTTTATAACCATTAATATTAGTCCGGATAAATTCTGAATCCGGCCTGGCACCTCCATGTATACCTACTGCTATTTTAGACATAGAATAGTCAGATGAGTTTTTTTTCCTCTTTAAGATCTTCTATCGATGGTACGAATTTGCGCTTTTCTAAATTGTACCCACTTCCTTTACATAAAACATGAACGCGAAGGTTCTCAATACATAACGGAGAATCTACAGGGGCATAAGCAATGTTAGTGTGTCCAACGTCATTGCCATCGATGATAATAACCATGCCGGAGCCAAGACACCGGGCATCTTTGCCTTTTTTTATAAGCAGAGCAGTGTCTTCGCCCAGTCCAATTCCAATGCATGTCGGATTCATCACAACGGCTTCCGCGAGTCGGCCGAATCTTCCGCGTTTCACGAAATGCGTATCAATCAGGCAACCATCTACAAAGCCTAGTCCTGAACTTATCTTTACTCCGCCTTTTAAAAGGGCTTCATTATTCTCACCTTCAAACATCATTAACATGCCTGCAGCTGCTGCGCCGGCACTGGTTCCTGCTACGATGAAGCCCGGGTCGTTAAATATTTTTCGCGGATGACCTGCAATATATCTGTATTGCCCAGAATGGTTGAAAGTCTGAATTGGTCACCGCCACTGAAAAGAACAGCGTGCGCTTTCTCTATTCTTTTTTTATATTCTGGGTTACTGGCGTCGTAACTATTTCCCATGTTAATGAAGCCTACGCGTTTATAACCAAATTCTAAGAAGGCGTGTTGGTAGCGTTTGCTTATCTGGTCGGGCTCCGAAGAAGCGGTTGTTATAATTTCTATGTTGCCGGAATTTTTTCGTTCGGGAAGGAGCAGGTTTAATATCTCATGCGCCTCGTATTGTTTATTTCTGCCTTTTATTATTGGATGTTCGTCTCCCCCTTTATCTTCGGCACCGCCAATAATTAACAGACTGCCTTTAGGTACTTTTCTAAGCATATTAATGTATCTGCGTTATTAAACTGTTTATTTTATAAAGCTGACTTACCTGGTCAACAGTTTCTGAAACAATGCCGGCGCAAATGAGAATGAATGATCCTTTTTCAGCATTGTCAAGAGCATATTCAATGGCTTCCTTTTCCTCTGAAATAATCATTGTGGGAACTGCCTTATTTATTTGCGATATGCCTTCCAGTAAAAGTTCGGAGATGTTTTCAGCGGTGCGTCCCCGCAAGTCTTTATCATGTTTGATAATGATCTTGTCAAACATGGTTGCCGCCAGTAAACCCACATGTCTGATGTCTTCATCGCGTCTGTCGCCGGCTACAGCTATCAGGCCCACTTTGGGAGAGTCTTCTACTTCATCAAGAAAGCGTTTAAGCTCAAAGAACCCGTCCATGTTATGCGCGTAATCAATCATTACTTTGAAGCGGGTAAAGTCAAACAGATTCATTCTGCCCGGTGTTAAGTGTGGCGATGGATAAAAAGTTTTTAATCCTTTCTGAATTTCATCTACCGTAAAACCACTGATGATGCCTGTAAGAACAGCAGGTAAAATATTCTTGATCATATAACTTGCCTTCCCTTTAAACGTAACAGGAATGTTATCGATAAGTTCTATTTGTATTTTTGTTTTCCCTTTGTGTACAATCACATATCCGCTTTCAACAGTAGCGGCAAGCCCGCCATTTTTAACATGTTCTTTTATTCTTTCATTTTCGCTTTTCATGCTGAATAATGCTACGTTGCATTCAAGGTCATCCATTATTTTATAGGAGAGATCATTGTCAGCATTTAAAATAGAGTATCCGTTTTTAGTGGTGCTCCTTGCAACTACACTTTTAACCTTGGCCATATCTTCAAGAGTATTTATGTCTTTCAGTCCAAGATGATCTTCTGTAATATTGGTAACCACGCTGATGTCGCAATGATCAAAACCAAGACCGGATTTCAGGATGCCGCCTCGCGCGCATTCAAGTACCGCAAAGTCTACTACGGGGTCAAATAACACGTCGTGAGCGCTGAGATAACCGGTGCAATCGCCTTCAAAGGTCATATGTCCGTCAACGTATATTCCTTCAGTAGTGCAGAAACCCGGCGTATGCCCCGCGTGTTTTGCAAGGTGAGCAATCATCCTGGTGGTAGTAGTTTTTCCATTTGTGCCGGTGACTGCAACAATTGGAATTCGCGCATGTTGCGGCGTAGGAAACATCATTTCAACAATAGGTGAGGCTACGTCCCGGATTTTTCCGCCCTGTGGATTCGAGTGCATACGCAAACCCGGACCAGCATTCACTTCGATAACCGCTCCCACCTCGCGCGTAATAGGAATATCTACAGCTTTTGCCATAACGTCAATTCCGCAGATATTGAGGTTAAACATTTTCGCAACGCGTTCGGCCATAAAAATATTTTCGGGATGAACTGTTTCAGTGACATCTTCAGCTGTTCCGCCTGCGCTGATATTGGCAGTGTCTTTTAAAACAATAATTTCACCGGAAGCAGGAATAGAATCAGCACTTAGATTTTTTTCGGAAAGTATTTTTTTAGTGACTTCATCAATTTTTATGATAGCCAGAACATGTTTTTCTTCGCTGCCTCGTTCCGGGTTTTTATTTTCCTCATCAACGAGTTGCTGAATAGTGGATTTTCCGTCGCCTTTCACAAAAGCCGGAGTCCGTTTGGCAACCGCGATTAATTTAAAATTGATTACCAGAAAGCGGTAATCATTTCCTTCAATGTATTCCTCAAGAATAA
Organism: Bacteroidota bacterium; assembly: GCA_013816895.1. Taxonomy (GTDB): domain Bacteria; phylum Bacteroidota; class Bacteroidia; order B-17B0; family Aurantibacillaceae; genus Aurantibacillus. The sequence continues at coordinate 30,221 of JACDDR010000028.1, read as the reverse complement.
CGGCTTTAGAGATCTTTTTTGCTATAGTGAAACCGAAAACTGCTTTCTCAACGTCCATTATATTCGTAGTTACTCCGCGTCCGTGATTTCCATCCAGTGGTTTTATAACAACAGGGAATTTAACTTCAATGATGCGTTCTCTTAAACCGGCTTCGCTGTAAACAAGAATGCCTTTTGGAACGGGTACATTAGCTTCCGCCAGCATTTTTTTTGTTTCCTCCTTGTCGCCCGCTAACTCTATTCCAAGGCCGCTGGTGGAGTCGGTTACAGCGGTACGGATCTTCTGTTGTTTATTGCCGTAACCCAATATGATCAGCGAGCCATTATCGAAACGTCGGAATGGAATTTTTCTTTCCTTTACCGCATCAAGGATATCAGCAGATGTGGCGCCGAGTTTACGGGAATGTCTGATTTCGTTAAGCTCACTGATGTGAGATTTAATATCTACCGGTTCCCCTTTGAGCAAGGCTTCTGTAATATGAAGAGCCGTTTTTGCAGCATGCACACCCGCCTCCTCAATGGTATACTCCACAATTATAAAGTGTTCGCCCTTGTTACTTCCGGCTCTTGACCGGGCGTAGGTACATGGCATTTCCGCCATGCACTGCAGTTCAACGGCCAGATGCTTTATAAGCAACGGAAGACCTTTCTGAACATGATCTTGAATATGATGTTTCGACGATAATGCCGGAATTTCCAGGATGGCTTTTTGCATGACAGTGTTTACCTCACTTTCAGCTATATCATCTAACTGGATTTTGAGCACTATTAAGGAGCCCTGGTCTACTGACCAATAATTGGGCCCGCGCATCACTTTCGTTTCTATTAGTTTCATATCAGGTAAAGGGCAAGAGAAAAAAGGCAACCCGTAGTTGCCTTTTATTAATTTAAAATATTTAAGATCCGACTATTCTTCTTCTTCAGCGTCCTCTTCCACTTCAGTGGCTGCCTGGATGTTGATGGTAGCTTCTGCAACCTCTGTTAATTTCAGGTCAGCCGTTTTTTCTTCTTCAAGAATTTCTTCAAGTAATGTTACTGCTTCGTCCAGCCCAAGGGTTTGAGCAAAGGTGCGTAAAGTTCCGTAGGAAGCGATTTCGTAATGCTCAACTTTTTGAGCGGCAGTTATAATTCCGGCATCACGCATAGCGCCATCTTCTGATTCTTTCATTATCTCTTCCGCCTCTTTAATAAGGCCGTTCATGGCTTCGCACTTTTTGGCAACAGGTTTTTTATTAATCGATTCAAAAACACGCTCTACTTTTTTTACCTGGTTCTCGGTTTCTTCCAGGTGTGTTTCAAGCGCTTCAATCAATTCGTCTGAGGTTGCTTTTTTTATCATTTTCGGAATGGCTTTCACCAACGCCTTTTCAGCCCAGTAAATATCTTTTAACTCGTTTTCAAACAACTTCATTAAGGTAGATTCTTCCATACCATATTCCATTGCTTCTGATTTAGTGCTTTTTTTGCCGGATGTTTTCATAAGATTTTTTTTTGTGATTAGTAAATGTTATTTACTAAAGGAAAATAGCGTACCCGGACTATTTTAATATTTTTTTGTTTTTTAGAGTATTAAAGTTCACTAGTGGGTTATTTTGTCCACACATCGATATTTCATGGTGAATTTTGGTCATGGCACGAACTTCCCTACATAAGCTCTGAAAAAGCCTATTTATGAAAATATTTACCGAAAAATGGCATGGAATTGTGGACTACACTTTAGGGACGCTTTTACTGGTTTCTCCCTGGTTGTTCGGATTCGCAGGTCTTGATGTTGTTCAGGATGTGCCAATGGTGATGGGTGTTATTCTAATTGCTTATACTCTTTTTTCCAACCTGAACTTCGGGCTGGTAAAAATTTTCAGCGTTGAAATGCACAAAGCAGCTGATTGCACCTTTGGAGTTTTCCTGGCCGCAAGCCCCTGGCTTTATGATTTCAGTGAATACATATACGCTCCGCACCTGATTTTTGGATTGTTACAAATCGCAAATTCTGGCGGACTTAATGAAAAAGTGAACTCTCAAAGAGTTGAGAAGAGTTCTCTGAGTTTACGCTAGCGACACGAACCCGTTTTTAATCGCGTATTTTAGTAAATCGGTAATGTTGTGCGAACATGTTTTTTTATAAATGTTAGCCCGGTGAAAATCAATAGTGCTTACTGACACGCACAAACCTTCGGCGATGTCCTTATTTGTTTTTCCGTCACAAATCTCTTTTAATATTTTTACTTCACGTTCGCTGAGCGCGAGTTCATCGAGTATGGGATTGATTGATTTCTCTTTCTGAAGTCCTCGTAACATGGCTTCTGAAATGGTTTTATCAAAATAATAGCCTTCAGAATAAACAGTATGAATGGCTGTAAAAAGAGAGGCGGGGTCGCAGCCCTTTGGTAAAAATGCCCTTGCGCCCCGCGCCATTAATTCAGCTATAAAAGTGGGGCCGGCGTGCATGCTGAGCATGATAACTTTTAATCCGGGAAAACGCCTGACAATTATTTCCAACGCTTCTTTGCCGTTCATTAACGGCATTTCAATATCCAGCAAAACAATATCGGGGAGGTTATGTTTTAAAATCTCAAGCAACTCCTTTCCGTTGGATGCTTCGGCTACCACCTCGAACGCGGAATTCTGTTTAAGCAATGCGATAAAAGACTTACGCATCAGCTCCTGATCTTCCGTCACTAAAATGCTTATTGGCCTATTTTCCTGCACTGGGTATTCTATTAGAAATACCTAGGTGTTTACCCAGGAAAAAATTCCCATTAATAATTAAGTAATTGATTGTTAGCATAGTATAAAAAATGTCGGTGACTGGTACATTATCTGTATCATTTTCTAAGGGTGGTATTTGGTTTATATTTGAGAGAATGTTGTTTTCCTATTTATTATGTAGCAAAGATATTAAACATTTTGATGTAAAGATTTAATGATCAAACTTAAAAAAATAATTTCGCAGCTGGATTCGGAGATATATAGGGCGATAGAAAAAACTCTTGTTAAAAATAAATCGGAAAATTTTTTGTGTTTGCTTCAATCGTATCGCGAAAACTTAAACGATGAACAAGTAATAAAAAAACTGAATCTTAATTCCAATTCGTTTTACGTGCTGAAGTCGCGCCTGTATCATAAAATCCAGCAGGAACTCTCGGGCGATATACACGATAATCGTGAGGGCTTACTTAAAAAATTAAATCTCGTTACCGGTATGTGTCTTTCAGAACCGCGAGATGTTGCTGTTGCTTTTTTGAAAAAGCTGGAAGAAGATCTTCTGAAGTATGACATGCATAATGAGTTATTGATTGTGTATAGTGCTCTTAAAAAGGTTCACCTATATTCCGAAAAATATTTTCAATATTCTCAGCTTTATAATAAACATATAGCGTTTGGATTATGTCTGGAAAAAGCGGAGGAAATACTCGGAAATTTCAATCGTATGCTTGGGCAGTATAATTTTTCACGCGTTCCAAAAATCATTGAAACACTTCTGTTTATGCGGAAGGAGGTCAACGATCACTTTTCTCTTAATCCTTCGCGGCAGGTTGAAATCGTTAAAAATTTTCTGGAGCTCCAGTTATGCATTTTTTGCCATACAGACTTGAATAAAGAAATAAACGCAGAGGAATTGCTTCATCATACGCACAAATTAATTGAAGAGTTGCCTGAATCATCTTGCCAAAAAAAATGGGTACCAGCCCTTGAGCATTTGTATTTTGAGTATTATTATAAAACCGGTAATACCAAAGCTGCTACCACATTTTATGAGAAAGTGAATTCGGGGATTAGTACACTTTTTCTTTATTCGAACATAAGCTGCACTTCGCGTTTTCTTATTTCAAAGTTGGGTTTTTTAGAATTACAGGGAAAAGAAAAAGAGTTAGTGGGAGGTGACCGGAAAAATATATTGTTCGATGTTAATGATATGCATACCAAGGTTTTAATGGGCATGTACGATTCTATGGCGGAAGTTTATTCAAAAAATTTTAAGGAATCTGCGAATAAATTAAACAAACTCTTAAACGAGAATAGTTTTAAAGATTATTTTCATATTAATACTGACATAAAAATATCTCTTGCATATACCTATATTCTTTTACACGAATATGACATGGCGGATAGTATTCTTAAAGGAGTGTACAGAAAAATCAAGGCTGAAAAAATAACAAATTATGCGCATGTGCTTGATTTATTAAAAGTGCTTGAAGCCGACGTGAGAAAAAGAGGGGGCCCGCTGAGCAGTAAACAAAAAGATTCTATTACCTTATTTATGGCCCGGAATAAAGGTGAAACACAGATACTGTCGCATTTGCAGGGGGCGTTAGCCAAAAACTACAGTTAATTTTTTAAAGCATTAAGGATGAAAATAAAAGAGCCGAAATACAAATACCAAGCTGTTATGCTCATTGATGACAATGATCTCGATAATTTTATAAATGAAAAAATCATTGAGGCCAGCCATTTCTCGAAAAAGATCTATGTAAACAGCAGCGCAAAAAGTGCTTTGGAATTTCTCCAGAATCTTGTTACCATGGGTGGCGCTGATTTACTAATGTATCCGAAGGTAATATTTATTGATATTAATATGCCTATTATGGATGGTTTCCAGTTTATCGAATATTACAAAAAGAATCTTGAAAAAATGATCAACGCGCCTAAGCTTGTAATTTTGACCTCCTCAGTATACCAGGAAGATAAATATAAAGCAATGGCCATTTCGGAAGACATCATTTTCCTTAATAAACCACTAACAAAAATCCTTCTCGAAAAAGTATATTAGGAATATGGCTTAATATGAATAAAAAAATAAAGATATTGCATGTTGAGGATCTGGAGACCGACGCGGAACTGGTAAAAAGAGAGTTGATTAAAGGCGGATTGAACTTCGAGGAAAAGTGGGTTTCTGACCAGATAGAATATGAAAACGCGCTCGACCATTTTCATCCCGATATCATCTTATGCGATCATTCTTTCCCTTCGTTTACATCTGCCGATGCGCTCAAACTCCTTAAATCAAGGGGAGAGAGAATTCCTTTTATTCTCGTTACCGCTACAGTGAGTGAAGAGTTTGCTGTATCAATGATGAAACAGGGTATTGATGATTATATTCTTAAAGACAGACTTCAACGTTTACCTTCAGCTGTTTTAAATATCCTTAAAAAGGTTAACGATGAAACGGAGAAAGAAAACTATTTGCAGCAGATTATCCACCAGGAAAAAAAATTCAGAGCGCTTATTGAAAATATATCAGAAGCGATTGTACTATTGGATAAAGTAGGAATAATTACTTACCAAAGCACATCGGCTACAAAACTTACAGGGTATGAGGCGGGAGAAGTGTTGGGGAAAAGTGTTTTTGAGTTCGTGCATCCTTTGGACCATAAGAGGGCGAGGAAACTTTTTGCAACTGCACTTTTTAAGCCTGATGTGCTTATCCCTGAGTTTCTTCAAATCATTCATAAACAAGGTCACTATATTTGTGTGGAAGGAACCATTACAAATCTCTTGGAGAATGAAAGTGTAGAGGCGTTCATTGTGAATTACCGCGATGTTACTGAACGGCAAAAAGCTGAAAAAAGTCTTCAGAAATCCGAAGCCAACCTTAAAACTATTTATAATAACACAGAGACATCTTATATATTGCTTGATACCCAACTTAATATTGTTGCTTTTAGTGATATCAGAAACTTAATTGGGATGCAGTCTCCGGAGCGGGTTGAAGAAGGTAAGAACCTGATGACCGTGTTATCCCCTGCAGGAAAAGAAAGGGTGAAGCATGTGATTGAAAAAGCCCTGAATGGAGAAAAAAAGAGTTATGACGTAGAAATAAAAACATCAGAAAAAAATCCGGCATGGATTGATATTCATATTCTACCGGTTTTGAGTGAAGAAAAAAAAGTTCTTGGGATAGTTATTTCAGTAGAGGACATTACCCGTAGGAAAAATACCGAACTGGAAAGGGAAAAAATGACCGCCGATCTTATGCAGCATAACAAAAATCTGGAACAGTTCGCATATATTATTTCACACAACCTGCGCTCTCCTGTTGCCAATATTATTGGCTTGGCGAACATGATACAAAGCATGCCCGATATGAGTGAAACAGATTTTAGACGTTGTATCGACGGCCTGGGTAAATCCGTTAAGAAACTCGACGATACTATCATTGATCTTAACTATATCTTACAAATAAGAAGAGAAATAATTGAGAAAAAGGAACTGGTTAAATTTTCATCGCTGGTAACTGATATTAAAACGAGCATTAACAACCTTATTCACGAGAATAAAATACAAATTAAGACAGACTTTAGTGATATGAATGAGTTCTTTACCATTAAAAGCTATTTGAACAGTATTTTTTTTAACCTGATAACTAACAGTATAAAATACCGGAACCCGGATGTGAGTACTATTATTAGAATAAGAAGCGAAAGAGCAGGCGGCAAGCTTATTTTATATTTTAAGGACAATGGTCTTGGTATTGACCTGGAGGCTAATAAAGACAAGATGTTCGGGTTATATAAAAAATTTCATCCGTATATTGACGGTAAAGGAATGGGCCTTTACATGGTAAAAGCGCAGGTTGAGATTCTAGGGGGAAAGATAGAGGCGTCCAGCAAAGTGATGGAGGGATGTGAATTCAGAATAGAGTTTAATCTATAGAATAAAAATGAGTAAAATTTTATATGACAAATATCCGTTTGTTAATCGGTTAGCTTACAGTGAGGATAAATATTATTCTCTGTATTTTTTGAATGGCTTTTTGATTGAATAAATCACTCTCTCAAGTGGGAAGAGCCTATGGAATTTTATTTTTTAACCATGAGCAATAACGGAAAAGTGTAAGGCAAGAACCTTATTAAACTTTTCCTTACAAATTAAATTCTATTTTAACTAAAAAGTGTAAGATTCCCGTAAGGGGATTTTTTTTGTCAGTTTTTACCGAATACCAGGCCTTAGAGCCATAATTGGCAGGAAACTTTTCTACAAAAATGCCAAAAATATTACATGTGAAATAAGCCCGGTCTTTTAAAAATGTTATTCGTTTTAATATGCTGTTACTTTGAAGAAATCTAAAAGCAACGTTAGCTACTTAAAATTTCGAAACATGAATGCAATAAAATTAAAGACATCCTCATTACTAAACCAAAACTGCTGGGCATTGATTCTCCTGGTGTTTAGCATTAACTTCGCTTACGCGCAAAAATACAAACCCAGGACAAAATATTATATAGGTGGCGGATTAGAAGCGTATTCATCCGGTAATTCACACGGCGCGTTGTTTTCACCGTATATTAACCTTACTGCCGGCAGAAGTTCTTTTAATGCCGGTCCTGTTTTTCAAAAACGGTCCATGGAAATCAATGGCGGGAAATTAGCTTTTTCGTATAATTTATCCGGGAGTAAGAAAAATATAGCTGAAGAGGAGTCTGAAGGGGACTTCGTAAATACACGGCCTTCTATATTACAGCTTAATTTTTTTGGATTCACGCAATATCTTCACAATTCACTATTGAGCTTGTCAGCCTCTAAAATCGAAGAAAAGGCGGCACTCGAAAACGGCATTAACTGGAATCACACGCGGCTTTCGACCGCAGAAGCAGGAGTTGGGTTTGAGTTATATGTAAGAATAACTAAACGTGTTAGCTGGAAAAGCTATGCCGGGGGCGCTGTTTATTACCATCTGAATTTTCAGCAGGGGATGTACCACGAAAGAAATTGCCTGTCGCTTTTACTTGGAACAGGAATTCATATTTGTCCGCTTTAACAATCAAAATATAAATACACATGAAAAAACTATTTACTTTAATTATTCTATTCGCATGCTGCAATAGATTTATAGGTCAAACAAATTTTATTTCTATAAAAAGTGGCGACTGGAATGACAGCACTACCTGGAACACTCTGGCAATACCTTCCGTTTCAAATAATGTGACACTGACTCTGAGCCACACAATTACCATTTCCGGCGCCGCTTATAGCCGCAATCTTTACATCTCTTTCGGAGCCGCCCTTATATCTACGGCAACAACTACAATAAATACGAGTGGCAACTGGAATAACTCGGGAAATTTTACCGCATCGGGCGGGAAGGTAATTATGAGCGGAGTAGCTCTACAGCTAATATCCGGTAATTCAGCAACAACCTTTTATGAACTTGAAATCAATAATCCTCTCGGTGCGAGTTTGAGAAGCGATCAGAAAATTAAGAAGTTATTATCGCTTACTCAGGGAACACTGAGCACTGCCGGATTTAAACTCACGTTTTTATCCGATAATTTGCTTACAGCTTCTCTCGGCCAAATCAATTCCGGAGCAGACATTAACGGTAAGATAACGGTTCAGCGCTCTCTTAGTTCAACGTCAACAGGGTGGAGGTTTCTCGGCTCACCGGTAAGGACTACGTTACAAGACTGGAATAATGATTTTATTACCAGCGGGTTCCCGGGTTCAACATATCCTTCATTTAATTTTTGTTCGGTGTATTCTTACGATGAAACCGTTTTGGGTACAAGCGACTATGGGTATGTAATGCCGGGCAGTACCGCGGATAGTCTTATTCCGGGAGCCGGTTACTGGTGCTGGATAGGGCCAACACCGTTGACGTTGGAAGTTACAGGTGTGCCAGCAAAATTCGCTCAGAGCTTTAATGTTTCGTTAACTGCTAATGCAGGAAAATTCGAGGATGGCTGGAATATGCTGGCCAATCCTTACGCTTCGGCTATTGACTGGGATTCTCCTTCATGGAATAAAACAGGAATGCAGAATGCAATATATATCTGGAATCCGCAAACTGAACAGTATTCAACCTATATAAATGGAGTGGGCATTAATGGCGGAACTAATATTATCCCATCGTCACGCGCATTTTGGGTTCAGGCAAATCAAAATAATCCGGTTTTAAGCTGTAATGAAAATGTTAAGACTTTGTCGCAGGAAGCATTTTTGAAATCCTCCTCTACACCCGCCATCCGGCTGATGCTGAGCGGCAACAATTATTCCGATGAAACAATTATTTGTTTTTCAGAAAATAATTCAACGGCCGTAAAATCATCGGAGGACGCTGTAAAACTTTTTTCTGACAATTATCTTGTTCCATCCATTTCCTCTGTCATGGATTCAATGAATCTTGCGGTAAACAGCTTACCTCTTAGCGCATCTTCTGTGATTCCAGTTAAAGTTAAGGTTGGGCTAAGCGGCACTTACACCATTGCTATGGCTCAGGGTTATCAACTATCGCTCAATTCCTGCTTATACCTCGAAGACCTTGTGACCGGCGCCTTCATTAATTTAAAAAACGCAGTTTCCTATTCGTTTTATATCAGCGATACTACTTCAGCTCCACGATTTTTCGTACACACTACGCGCCCATTGATAAAATCATCGGTTAATGTTACTTGTTCTTATAAAGAAAATGGAAAAGCTATTGCAACAATGAATGATGACGGCAAATGGTCTTTCACCTGGAAAGATGGGTTGGGAAATACGTTAGCTCAACATCCAGCCACAACTCAATCCGACACATTGAAAAATCTTGCACCCGGAACTTATTACGTAGCGGCAAACGGTAAAAACCATTTTTGTCCTGTATTAGAAGAACAAATTATAATTAACCGTCCCCAGGAATTGTCGGTTACTGTGAAGGCGAAAGATAACGTTTGCAAAGGCGAAAATAATGGATGGTTGGGTGTAACGCTCGCAGATGGGGGTTCATTACCATATAATTACAAATGGTCGAACGGAAAGAATTCCATGGTAATTCAGGAATTGAAATCGGGTGTTTACACTCTGATTTTATCCGATGCCAACGGATGCAGCGATACAACGTATCATGTCGTAAAAACAAAATCGCAGATGAACCCTGCGTTTGAAATTGAAGATGACACCGCTTCATTATTTGTGAACCAGCAAATCCATTTCACCAATTTAACCACCGGTAGTCAATCATCATACTGGAATTTTGGAAACGAAGGTTCGGAAGAAGAAAATCCTTTCTATGCATTTAAAACAGCAGGCACACATACTATTGAGCTGACGTCGGCGGATAAAGGGTGCTTCGTTACTGCGTCAAAAATTATTTATGTTAAGGATATAAAGGCGAATCACGATGCAACAATGAACGTTCCAGACAAACAAATCACAATTTATAATTCCGGTGGAAATGCAATAATTGTTTTTAATCTGCCGGACGCATCACCCGGCAACGTGTCTGTATTCACTGCTGAAGGAAAAGAGGTCTCATCACAAAACATCGAAGGATTCAAAAATACTGAAACGGTTGCTCTTGGTGAGAGTCACGGTATGTACGTTGTGCGGGTAAAAATAAACGGCGCGGAAATAAGCGGTAAATGCATTAAATAGAAAATCAAAATATGAAAACAATAAATAAGACAGTATTCTTTGGCATAGCTTTCCTTTTTTCAATAGTAAAGACATATGGCAATAAAAGTACGGATACATTACTGTGCCTCGAAATAAGCGGGCACATAACACATCTTAAAGCAATTAAGAATGATTTTTATAAAGTAAAGCTGGTGTATAACGGCTGTACTTTAGATTCTGTTAATGTAAAAGATAAGGGAGAATTTAAATTTAGACTTAAAAAAAATACAGTCTACGGAATTCTGCTCACCAAACCGGGCTATGTTTCCAGGATTATTTCAGTAGATACCAATCTGCCCGACAGCGCAGAAGGACTATTCAGGTTTGACTTTGATACAGAGATGATTGAACTGGGGCGTACAGATAAGCTCAACAAAGATGCGCTTGATTTTCCAATTGCGGTGATCTGCTACCATGAGGAACTGAATTATTTTTATTATAACGAGCAATATACTTCCTGTATAAAACGAAGGATCTTTTTAAGGGAGCTTTAATCTTCATGTTTATGGCCCCACGCAAGGCCCTGAAACAGATACTTTTCGAATTTTTTAAATTCTATGCGGGTATTTCAATGAATATCCTTTAACTTAGATTTTTTTCCTTCCCCGGGAACTATTTTTTGTATGGATTTTAAAAAGCTCAATTACATTGAAAGGGGTATCGACTGGCTTCATGAAAGGTTCAATGAAAAGCAGTTTCTTATTTTTTCAAGCATCCTGGTGGGGATAAGCGCGGGTTTAGCGGCGGTTATTTTAAAAACATTTGTGCATTACATCCGCCATTATTTAATGGAGGAGCATTTGTTCCATTTTGGATATAAATATCTTTACCTTCTTATGCCTTTGTTAGGTCTGGCCCTTACCGTTTTTATCATCAACCGTTTTTTTAAGGGCAACATCAACAAAGGCGCAGATAATATCCTCTTCGCGATAGCAAAGAAAAGCAGTTTTCTTCCTTTTAGCCACATGTATTCCCATATTATAACCAGTGGAATAACCGTGGGTTTTGGAGGATCTTCTGGTCTTGAATCGCCAATTGTTAGCACGGGATCTGCCATTGGTTCCAACTATGCGAAACGTTATAAGTTGAATTACAAGGAGCGCACACTGCTGTTGGCGGCGGGCGCGGCTGGTGGAATTGCGGGGGCTTTTAACGCTCCTATTGCGGGGATTTTGTTTGCCCTGGAAGTTTTGCTGGTGGATATTAATATCACTGCATTTATTCCTTTGTTAATCGCCGCCGCTTCGGGGGCGCTCATTTCAAAGATCATCCTGCGCGAAAATATTTTACTGTTGTTCAAACTTAAACAGCCTTTTGATTATTATAATGTTCCGTATTACATTATACTTGGCTTCATCGCGGGAGTGGTATCCCTTTATCACGTTGGCTTTTTTGAGCGCGTGGATGCGAGGATGAAAAACATCAAGTCACAATCTCTTCGGGTGTTTATGGGTGGGATGGGCCTCGCTGCGTTGTTTCTTGTTTTTCCTTCCTTATTTGGCGAAGGTTACGAAAGTATAAAAGCACTGGCCGATCTGCAGCTTCCTGAACTGTATAAAAACAGTATTTTAAAAGATTTTATTACCAATAACTGGCTTGTACTTTTATTTATAGTGTGCACGTTTCTCGTTAAAGCCCTCGCTGTTGGCCTCACCCTTGGCTCGGGCGGTAACGGCGGCAACTTCGCTCCCTCTTTGTTTGTTGGCGCGTATGTTGGTTTTACTTTTGCCCTTGTTTTAAAATTACTCGGATTCCAGCACATTCCCATCACAAATTTTATTCTCGTGAGTATGGCAGGTACCTTATGCGGTGTGTTTCACGCACCCTTAACCGCTATTTTTCTTATTGCGGAAATTACAGGGGGTTACGAACTTATTATTCCATTGATGATCGTTTCCTCCATTAGTTATATGGTAGTTAAATACTTTCAGCCCGATTCGCCCGAGGTGCGCAAACTAAAAAAGCGTGGGGCTATTGTGTCTGAAAACCGTGATACCAGTATTCTTGGAAAGATAGAAATCAGCGGTCTGATTGAAAATGATTTTATCCCGCTGAATACCGATGAAAAATTAAGGAGCATCGTCGAAAAAATAAAAAGTTCCAAACGGAATATTTTTCCCGTTATTACAGAAGAAAATAAACTGGTTGGAATTATAAGCCTCGATCATATCAAAAAGGAGATGTTCAATCAGGAATTGTATGACAGTCTTACGGCGCGTCAACTGATGAAAAAGCCGGACACTAAGATCAGGGGAACGGATGATATTTTTATGGTCATGCAAAAATTCGAAGAATCGGGTCAATGGAATCTGCCCGTAACCATTAAAGGACAATACGCAGGTTTTCTTTCCAAGTCAAGCATTTTAACCACTTACAGGAACGAATTGCTGGCCTCTTTATAAGCGCTATTAGGAATATTCCTTTTCACACCTTAATTTAACCCTGAATAAGGCTTGATAAAAATCAAACTTTACGATGAAAGAGTTTGTAAAATTTTCTTTATTTTTTTATTTTTAGTGATAAGAAAATCTAACAGATTCTAAATCGGACTAAATTTATCGTATGAACGCACGTCGCAATTTTATTAAAACATCAGGATTGCTTGCCGCTTCAGCACTTCTTTTACCCTCCACAACACTTGCTCAAAAAATCGGGCAGGAAGTTCTTAAAATAAAACCTCCTGCACTGAAGGCGGGAGATACAGTTGCCATTACCTCTCCGGCCGGCGCAGTGTGGGACGACAAGCAGGTGGAAGCCTTCGGCGCCATTTTAAAGGGCTTCGGTTTTAATGTTATTTACGGACAAACACTGAAAGAAAAGTTCGGATATTTTGCGGGCACAGACGAATTACGGGCCAAAGAGTTAAATGATTTATTTGCTGATAAAAAAGTAAAAGGAATATTCTGTATGAAGGGAGGTTGGGGTTGCGCACGCATCCTGGACAAGATAGGATATAACATTATTCAAAAAAATCCTAAAGTGCTGGTAGGCTTTAGCGACATTACCGCTTTGCTACTGGCCATTACTACAAAAACCGGACTGGTTACATTTCATGGACCGGTAGGCAACTCGGGTTGGAATGAGTTTACAAAAGCAGTATTTATGAATGTGGCGATGACGGCTAAGGTATGCAGTATGCCGCTTAATCCCGTGGGTGAGGACAAACCCTTTACCATTACCAAAGGAAAGGTTACCGGTGAACTGGTGGGTGGCAATCTTACAGTGCTTTCCTCTTTAATTGGAAGTAATTATCTTCCGGACTGGAAAAATAAAATTTTATTTCTGGAAGAAGCAAAGGAAGAGCCATATAGTATTGACAGGATGCTTACGCAATTAGAACTTTCAGGTGTACTTGAAAATATTTCAGGATTTGTTTTTGGCAAATGCGCGAAATGCGAGGCCGAAGAACCCCTAAAGGCTTTTACTTTTCACGAGGTAATTTTACAGCATATCCTTCCTTTGGGAATCCCCGCTTTTTATGGTGCAATGATCGGGCACATCGAAAATAAACTTACACTTCCAATTGGCATTAAAGCCACAATCGACGCCGGTAACGGAACGATCGAACTGATGGAGAGCGCGGTGGTTTAGTTGACGCGAATTAGCTGGAGCAACGGCCAACTTTTGTTAATAACCAATTCCTTGTCCTCGTCTGTAGTTTTCTTTTCTGCTACTCTTCCTTTTTGCATAAAAAGATTTTATGCCAAGAAAACAGGATCGTAAGAATTTAAACTTCAAGGTGCACTATTTGCCGCATGATTAATTTATACAGTGGATTCTTTTTTGGGCTTTTTAACAATTCTAGTGAATTCTATCATAATCGTTGAGGAATTGCCGATCTGTTTTCTATAGCTCTTCATTTTTAAAGAGTTTCTAGATGGAGGGAAATTTAAGATGGGATCAGTAGAGTCTTTGAGCAATCTATCTGCGCATATTGTTAAATCATTGGTTCCTATTTTCATAAATGCTATATTTGTATTATACATTTAAGAGAGAATACATTGCTTTAACGTATACTGGACGGCCCATAGCTTCCATCGAATCCGTTCTAAATTTATACATAAAGAGAGAAAGAAAGAAAGAGAGAGAGAGTAATATGTAAGGCAAGTTCTTAGGGTTTCAATGGGGGATTAATCTTAATCCTCTCCTGTTTTCTCATCGTAAACTTAATTACAAAAAAAGACAAGAAAGGTCATTCAGAAAAGTTTACAAACTTTCCATGAAAGGATTACAACTTTTTATATATCCTCAATAATAATAGTAATAATTAGTATTTAAGCTCCAAAATAAATTTCTAAAGCTGCAACCTGTTTGGCATTAATAACATTAAGAGTACACAATGAGAAATATAAAAATATTACACCTTGAAGATGTTAGCAGTGATGCTTTTCTTTTAAAAAACCAATTAAGTAAAAGCAACCTTAATTTCGAGATCCTTGTTGTAGATACAAAAGATAAATTTATTAAAGAATTAAGAGATTTTAAACCGGATATTATTCTATCTGACCATTCTCTCCCGTCTTTTGATTCGCAGGAAGCATTAACTATTCTTAAGGCAACCGGCCTTGCAATTCCTTTTATCCTGGTTACGGCCGCCATGCCTGATGAGGTTGCGGTGGATCTGATAAAGAAGGGTGCAGATGATTATATCCTGAAAGACAGACTGAGCCGCTTGCCATCTGCTATTCTAAATGCAATTGAAAAATTTCGTCTGCAACGGGAACAGAAGGAATTTCATGATAAGACTGTTCGGAATGAAAAATATTTTAGAGCCTTGATAGAAAATACCGGCGAAGGAATTGCGATCCTCTCAAAAGAAGGTAAACCGTTTTATGTTTCACCATCAATAAAAAATATTTTAGGTTTTACCATTGAGGAGGGAATGCAGTTGGAGCTTATTAAACTAGCACACCCTGAAGACGCTCCAGTATTGTTGGATGTTATGACCCGGGCAATGAACGCGCCCGGCATCCCAATTTCTGGCATTCCCGTTCGTATGAGGCATAAAAATGGAACCTGGAGATGGATGGATGGCGTGTTAACCAATATGCTGCATGACCCCGAGATAAACGGAATTGTAGATAATTACAGGGATGTTACAGAAAGGGTATTGGCAGATAAGGTTTTAAAAGACAGCGAGGAAAAATACCGTTCTTTTTTTGAGAATAATATGGATGGCATTTTGCTTACTGTTGCAGATGGTAAAATACTTGCCGCTAACCCTGCTGCTTGCCGCATGTTTCAGATGACAGAGGAGGAGATCTGTAAAAAAGGAAGATTTGGTTTAGTGGATTCATCTGATGAAAGGGTGCAGCAAGCGATTGAAGAAAGGAAAAAATATAGCAAAGCAAGGGGCGAAATTACACTTATACGAAAAAATGGAACCCGGTTTCCTTGTGAAATTTCCTCTACCGTTTTTTTAGATAGTAACGGTGAAGAAAGAACTTCTATGATCATTCGTGACTTAACAGACACCAAAAGGTCAGAATCAGCAATTTCAGAATTACAAACAAATCTACAGTCCATCTTTGATAATACCTCTGAAGGATTCATTCTTACTGATACCAGTGGAATTGTAAAAGCATTTAATAATAAAGCAAAGGATATTGTGTTGAATAATGTCGAAACACAGATAAATATAGGAACCAGCGTATTTGATTATATTCATGAGGATAGAAGAGAAAACTATAAAATAGTTGTCTCCAAAGTATTATCGGGGCAAACCATAAACTACGATCATTGTTATAAAAAAGAAGATGGTCGAGTAACATGGATAAATTTTTCCATTGATCCAGTTTTTAATTCAGGTAACATAGAAGGAGTTTGCATTAGAGGAACTGATATAACCGAGCGCAAAACGGCCGAAGAACAGCAGGCGCTATTAGTTTCTATTGTCAATTCAACGGATGATGCGGTTATCACTAAAAATCTTGGGGGAATTATTACAAGTTGGAATCCCGGGGCTGAAAAAATGTTTGGCTATTCTGCAAAAGAAATTCTTGGGAAAAATATATCTCTCCTCTCCCCTCCGAATCTCGAACAGAAAGAAAAATTCATATTGGAAAAGTTAAAAAAGGGCGAAGCTGTCGAGCATTACGAAACCGAAAGGCAGAGAAAGGATGGACAAATCATTTATGTATCGCTTACCATTTCCCCAATTAGAGACACCGCTGGAAACATAATCGGGGCGTCCAAAATAGCCAGGGATATTACAGATAAAAGAGCTTCTGATGAAAAAATAAAGAAAAATGCAAAGTATTTATCGGAAGCCCAGCGACTGGCAAAAATGGGAAGTTGGAATTTTGATTTTAAAAAAGATACACTCACCTGGTCGGAAGAATTGTACAATGTATTTGATACAGATAAGGAAACCTTTATTGAAACACATGGATCATTTCTGCATCTCGTAGATCCAATACACCGTGAACGCACCCTTGCAACCAGCAAAAACACCCAGGCAACAGGCGAGCCTTTTGAAATTGAGTATAATATAACCACAGCCCGGGGCGAACACCGGGTGATACAGGAACGTGGGTATGGCGAAAAAGACAAGCAAGGAAATGTGATCCGGTTATTCGGAACTGCGCAGGATATCACTGAGAGGAAAACAGCGGAGAATAAATTGAATGAGGCTTCGATAAAGTTAGAAAGAGCAGTTAATGATCTTAATAAAATATTTGATTCCTCACTGGATGTTATCTGTACAATTAATGCAAAAGGTGAGTTTGTAAAGGTTAGTGCTGCGTCGGAAGATTTGTGGGGTTACAAACCAGCAGACCTCATTGGAACTAGATATATCGATCTTGTATATTTTGAAGATATTGATATTACAACAAAAGAAGCGGAAGAAATTATAAGCGGAATACAGGTTACAGACTTTGAAAACAGGTATGTGCATAAAAACGGAAAGTTGATACCCCTCTTATGGTCAGTTAACTGGGATGAGAAGCTGCAAATAATGTTTTGCATAGCTAAGGATGTAACCGAGAAGAAACGATTAGAAAAAGCATTATTAAACGAAAGAGATCAGTTCTTTGAAATGTTTGCAAAAGCTCCATCCGCCATCGGTATGTTAAAGGGTGCTGATCATGTTTTTGTTATGGCTAACCCATTATATCTGATATCTACCGGCAAACAGGATGTTATTGGGAAAACAGTAGCAGAAGTGTTTCCGGAAGTAAAAGAACAGGGGTTTATTGAGATCTTAGATCATGTTTACCATACTGGTGAACCTTTCACGGGTAATGAGTTATTAGCTCAGGTAGATATAAAAGGGAACGGAGAAATGACTGACCTCTACATGAATCTAATTTACCAGGCGTATAGAAATGGTGAAGGAGAAATAGAAGGGGTTTTCTTTTTTATAAATGATATAACAGAACAAATATTATCACGCAAAGCAATAGAGAAAAGCGAAAGATTTTTTAAAGGAGTGATAGAGAATAGTGCTGACATGATCTTGATTTTTGCACCAGACGGAAAGATGATTTATGCAAGTCCTGCAATATCAAAAATATTTTGTTATACGAATGAAGAGTGCCTGAGCTTAAATATAGCTGATATTGTACACCCTGATGATGCCTTAATCATGCAGGAGTTTGTGATGAAAATTATGAAACATCCTGGAGTGCCTATGGAATGCCCACTAATACGAGACAGGAAAAAAGATGGAACATATATTTGGGTGGAAGGTACATTAACAAATCATCTTGAAACGGAGGGTATCAATGCAATTGTCGCTAATTTTAGGGATGTAACAGAGCGAAGAAAAGCAGAAAATATACTGAAGGCGAATGAAGAATTTAACAGAACCATTTTAGAAAGCAGTCCCGATTGCATGAAGGTAATCGATAATGAAGGCCGTCTTCAGTTTATGAATACCAATGGTTGTAAGTTGATGGAAGTAGAGGATTTCAATATCTTAAAAAATAAATATTGGTGGGATTTATGGGGCGATGAAAATAAACAGGTCGTAAAAGCTTCCATAAAAAAATCTTTGGAGGGAAAATCTGCCCGCTTTGAAGCATTTTCTCCTACACTAAAGGGCAATGGAAAGTGGTGGGATGTTATGATATCACCCGCTGCAAAAACAGCAGATGGCACGAATCAGATCATTTCTGTTTCCAGGGATATTACAGAAAAAAAGAAATCAGAAGAAGAAAACAGGTTTAAAGCCAACTTGTTAAACACGATCGGGCAGGCAGCTATAGCAACAGACCTGGATGGAGTTGTTAATTACTGGAATAAAGCGGCCGAAAATATTTTTGGCTGGGCATCAGAAGCAGCGATAGGAAAAAATATTGCAAAACTCACGCGTCCTCAAACAACCAAGAAAGAAGCCTCAGAAATAATGGAAGATATTAGAAAAGGTCGCACATGGTCGGGAGAGTTTAGAATGCAACGGAAGGATGGAAGTGACTTTCCTGCATTAGTAACCGATTCTCCTATTTATGATGAAAAGAATGAATTAACCGGCCTCATTAGTATTTTATCAGACATTACCGAAAAGAAGAAGTTGGAAGAACTCTTTATTAAAGCCAGTACATTAGCATTAATAGGTAGTTATGAGATTGATTTAGTAGCTAATACACTTTACTGGTCTTCAATAACAAAACAAATTCACGAAGTGGAAGAAAGTTTTATTCCGGAAGTTAGCACTGCCATTAACTTTTGTAAAGAAGGCATTAGCAGGCAATCTATCACTGAAAGTTTACAAAAAACAATTGAAGAAGGAGTTTCTTTTGATGTGGAACTTCAGATTATTACGGCTAAAGACAATGAGCGATGGATTCGGGCTCTCGGTGAAGGAGAATTTTTAAACGGGAAATGTTTAAAGGTTCATGGAAGTTTCCAGGATATAACACTGCGTAAACTGGAGCAGCAGCAAAAAGAAAAAATGACTGGCGATATTGTTCAGAGAAATAAAAATCTGGAGCAGTTCTCTTACATTGTTTCGCACAACCTGAGATCGCCGGTAGCAAATATTCTCGGATTAACAAACCTGCTTAAAAGTGGAAAAATTACCGCCGGTACGATGAAGCGTTGCATCGAAGGACTTATTCTCGCATCAACAAAATTAGATGAAGTGATTAGAGACCTTAATGAAATTCTTGAGGTAAAGCAAAATATAACCGAAAAGAAAGAATGGGTAGACCTGACAAATCTTGCTTCCGATATCTTGTCAAATATTCAAGCACTGATTTTAAAAGAGAATGCAACCATTTTTCTGGACTTTTCTGAAGTTCCCTCTCTGCTTACGATTAAGGGTTATTTACACAGCATTTTTTATAATCTCATTTCAAACAGCATAAAATACAGACAAAACCATATTGCCCCAGTTATAGAAGTAAAAAGTCAGGTTATAGATAATAAAATAATTTTGCTTTTTAAAGATAATGGATTGGGGATAGACCTTGAAAAACAAAGCGACAAGCTATTCGGTTTATATAAACGATTTCACGCTAATAATGCAGAAGGAAAAGGTATGGGTTTATACATGGTGAAAGTTCAGGTAGAAGCAATAGGAGGTACTATCAGTGTGAAAAGTGAAGTAAATAAAGGAACAGAATTTAGAATTGAGTTTCCGATTTAATGTAAAAAAATCTAATGTTTGTTATTGTTTATACTCTGATGAAGGATTAAAAATGCACATTCTTTAAACACTCTATAAATCGTAGCAATCAACAACCGCATTTGGCCTTATCTTTAGGGCTTGTTCGCTATCATAGATATAGAAACCTGCGGGGGAAAATTTGATTTCGGTAAAGGGAGAATAACCGAAATCTGCATTTTAGTGCACGACGGCCTGCAGGTAATTGATAAGTTCACAACCCTTATTAATCCTGATTGCAACATCACGCCTTATTTTACAAAGCTCACCAATATTACCAACGACATGGTGGCCGATGCGCCGCGTTTTCATGAGATCGCCAAAAAAATTATTGAAATGACGGAGGGCTGCATTTTTGTTGCCCATAATGTTGGTTTCGATTACAGTTTTATTAAAAGTGAATTCGCTTCGTTAGGATACAAATATCAAAAAGAAACCTTGTGTACTGTTCGCTTAAGCCGAAAGCTAATGCCGGGAAGAATTTCTTACAGCCTTGGTCACTTATGTGCGTCACTGGGAATTGAAATTCACGGAAGACACCGTGCAGAGGGTGATGCAGTTGCAACGGCCGAGTTATTTGATCTGCTGATCCGTTTAAAAACAGCGCACCCCCAGTATAAGAGCATGGGTGTAGAAGAGATCATGAGCAGGCGCATTGATAAAATAAAACAATATATTTTACGCAAACTTCCGGAAGAATGCGGCGTGTATTATTTTTTAAACAAGGATCAGGAAATTATTTATATTGGAAAGAGTACCAATGTGTACTTGCGTGCCCAAAGTCATTTTAATACCACCGAAAAAAAAGGTAAAAAAATGCTAAACGAACTCATGAATGTTGATTTTGTGCCTACGGGCAGCGAACTGATAGCCCTGTTGCTGGAAGCCGATGAAATTAAAAAACACAAACCAAAATATAACAGGATGCGGAAGAGTGAAATATTCACGCATTGCATTGATTGGTTTGCAGGAAAAGATGGTACCATTAATTTTAAAATTGTGGAATATGAATTGTCTGAAAACGCGCTGCTGACATTTACCTCTTATTCATCCGCCCGGGAGCGCCTGGAAAAATGCATCGAAGAACACACGCTTTGTTTACGCTATTGTGGTTTAACGGGTGAAGATTCGGTTTGCTTTAACCACCAGATAAGAGTGTGCAATGGAATTTGCGCGGGAGAAGAAGAAACCGAAGTTTATAATAAACGGGCTCAGAAGGTTCTGGATGAATTTATTTTTAAGAAAAAAGATTTTGTCCTGCTTGATAAGGGCAGGAGGGTAGACGAGCGGTCGTTGGTGCTTGTGGAAAACGGACAGTATAAAGGTTACGGTTACCTTGATACCACACACCAGATGGTATGTGAAGAGGAGCTCAAATACGTGGCCACACCTAAAACATTTTATCCGGACTGTAACGACCTGGTAAGAAGCTGGATGAAGAACAACAGATGCCGTACCATTGAGTTGAAATAGAATAATTTCGGTATATTTATTTTTAGAGGTTGAAGATTAGCAGCTTTGATTTCAGAGAAGCAAAAAAATATTTTTTTATTATGGATCCAAATAACATTCCGTTTCAGATAACCGATTGGCAAAGTATTCCTGCCGTTGAACATGTGGGCGAAACCGGTGTGGCTTACTGGAAAACACTGCAGTTTGGAACTCTCAGGGTAAGAATGGTGGAGTATTCGAAAAACTATAAAGCCGATCACTGGTGCGAAAAAGGACATATTATTTATTGCATTGAAGGCGAAATGACAACGGAGCTGGCGGATGGAAAATTGTTTAAAATGAGTTCCGGTATGAGTTACCAGGTATCCGACGAACTCAGTTCTCACCGTACGTATTCTACCGATGGCGTTAAGCTGTTTATTGTGGATGGCGATTTTTTGAAATTGCAGCATTGACGAAGCCGGCCATTAATAACCTATTCCACACCTGTTTTTTTATTCTTTAATTTTTCTTTTTTATCTGCCTGAGAAACAAATGCGAGTAATTGGATTAAAGGATCAAAGTCTGAAAAATAATTCAGAGTATAATTGAATTAAAATTTTTTCTTTTCAAGCTCCTCACGGGTATGATTTTTTTGAGTTAAAAAGAAATGCAGAAGTTGTGGTAAGGTTTTTTTGCTTTTTTAGGAAAATATTTTTCTTTAAACCCGCACGCCAACCATACTGACGTCATCCACCTGCTCAAGATTTCCTTTCCATTCATTAAATGCGAACTCCAGTTTTTGTTTTTGTTCTTCTGGCGTTAAAGAGGCAATTGCAAGTAAAAGTTCTTTTAAAGGTTTATACTTAAATTTTTTCCCTATGGGTCCACCGAACTGATCTGCAAAACCATCTGTAAAAAGATAAACAGAATCTCCCTTTTTCAGTTGTATAGTATGGGTTGTAAACGGGCGCGAATAATCACTTTTCCCTATTGGCTGTTTATCGGCCGTTATTTCATGAATTTCATTATGGCTTAAATACCATAACGGATTATTAGCTCCGCTCCACTTTATTTCTCTGGTTTCCGTATTTATTAATGCAAGAGAAATATCCATTCCGTCTTTTACATCTTCTCCGCTTTTTTCAAAAGTTTCTACAACCAGCTCACAGGTTTTATCCAGGATTTTTCCGGGGTTTGTTATCCCAAATTCAATAACCGCCCGGTTTAATGCGTTGCTGCAAACTACGCTCACCATAGCTCCTGGAACCCCATGTCCGGTACAGTCGGCTGCTGCAACTAAAATAAGCCGGGCATTTCCACTTTCAGTGCCGGAGTTTTTAATTTCATGTGTCCAGTAAAAATCTCCGGCAACTATATCTTTAGGTAAATATAAAAGAAACGCTTCGGGGAGGTTAGCCGAGAGTTGTGCGCGGGATGGCAGAATGGCGTCTTGTAAGCGCTTTGCGTAAGTAATGGAATCCATTACCTCTTTTTGTCTTTCTTCTATTAAGTGTTTTTGTTTTTCAACTTCGGCTTTTTGCAGGCTAATGATCTTATTCTTTTTTCTGTTATCCACAAGGTTTCTGTAAATCACAAAGGCTAAAATTAACACGAGAATAAATCCTGTTGTGAATGCATAGCGTATTATTTTTTGCCGTTTAAGTTCTTCTTCTTTCAATTCTTTTTCAATTCTGAAAATTCGTTCTTTTTCGCCCTGAACAGTAATTAAGTTGTCTTCTTTTAATTTATACTCGGCTTCTGCAACATTTTTAATCTGACCTTCATTTACAATACTATCCTTGGTGCTTACATAAAGCAGGTGCATTTTTAAAGCTTTTGCGGGATTGTTATTTCCCTCATAGAGTTGATAAAGTTCATAAGAAATGTCGCAGATGTTTTGTATGATCCCGCTTTGCTTAGCATGATCTAACGCCTTTTCTAAATACTTTTGCGCTTCAACGGGATTGTTTTTTTGCTTATAAAGTTTGCCAAGAATCATATAGCAAAATGAAACATGATTGTTATCCTTAAGTTCATCATTTAACCTGATCGCTTTTAATATAAACTCTTTGGTGTTTTTTTCATCGCCCTTCACACGGTAAGCTGCGCCAATTACGCTAAGGCAAAAAGCTTCCCTGTCAACAAAGCCATTTGCTTGTGCCACCTCCAATGCGGCAAAATAATATCTGAGCGCTTTTTCAATTTCGTTTTTATGCTTGTAAATTTCACCTAAATTGGCAAGGGCAAATGATTCTACCCTCACCTGTTTTAAAGAGCGCGCTTCATCAATGGCTTTAAGATTATATTCAATGGCCTTATCGTAATCGGGCGTAAACCTGTACACTTCGGCAATTCCGGAGAGCAATAAAGGAACTTCGGATTTAATGGCTGACGATTCAATCAGTTTTAAAGCATGAAAATAAGCGTTGAGTGCTTCCGGAAAATAACTGTTCAGCCTAAGGTTATCGCCAAGTTGCAAAAGCTGATGCGAGGCAAAATAATTATTTCCACACTTTATAGCGCCTTCAATAGATTTTTTAAGAATCATATTTGAGGAATCGTACATTTCTCGGCTTGTATAGATCCTGGCAATTAGGCCCTGTGCATACGATAAAGTATTATAATCTTTTTCAGCTTCAGAAATTCTGACCGCCCTTTTCAGTAAAAGTAAAGAAGTGTCGCTTTTGGAGTTTCTATAGTAATCGGCTATGGCGTTAAGGCATATGGCCTGCCGCTTTTTTAAGTTCTTTTTTTCGGCAATGTCGAGTGCTTTTATATAACAGGATAAAGTTGAATCAGCTTTATTGCTGACACGAAAACACTCTCCTTTAAAAAAAAGAGCCTGGGCCAGCAAGGTTTTATTATTAAGTGTTGCTGAAGATTTTATTGAGATATTCAGCAGGCTGTCTGCTTTTTCGAATTCTCCGGAGCGTAAATGATAAATGGCAAGTCGCGCTTGAGCGTCACACAATCCTGTACTATAGTTGATGAGTGTGCAATAATGAATAGCTTCTGTTGCAAAAATCTTGTTTGGCAAGCCGCGCCAGTTTTGAGTTAGTTCGTTTAAAAATGAAATTTGCATTGTGTCGTTTTGGGCGTTAAGAACGCTGTGCTTCAGGGAGTCCACAATGAAACTTATATGAGTGGTATCGCTAAGCAAACTATCAACCCTGTGATCATGAAACCGGATCACATGATCTTCTTTTTTATTTTTACAGGAAATAAAAAAAAGTAACACGAAAAAAGGAAACAGAATATAATGTTTGAATCTCAAAGCCGGTTGAATTAATTATACTAAATATAAAACAATTAATGATAATGGTAATAAATAAAAAACCCGGCTGTTAACCGGGCTTAATTTATTTTTTCTTTTTGTTTGTTTTTTTGACTGGAGATTTATTAGCAGCTTTCTTAGGCGTGAATTTCTTCACTATTTTTTTGATCACCTTTTTTATAGTTTTTTTAAGCGGCGCTTTTTTTACAGCCTTCTTCACGGTTTTTTTAGCAATAGCTTTTTTTACAGCCTTCTTCGGCGGACTTTTCTTAACCGCCTTTTTTACCACTTTTTTCGCCACTTTCTTTACCGGCGCTTTTTTTGGAGCAACCTTTTTTATAGTTTTCTGTTTTTGTTTTGCTACAGGTTTACTCTTCGCGGCTTTTTTCAGACTGCTGCTTGTTTTCTTCGCGTCGCTGATTTTCTGTTTGGCGTTCACCGCTCTCTTATCCCTGCCGGCCTGTTTCTTCGCTTCTTTTTCTTCTTCGGCTTCTTCGGCTTCAGCGCGTTTAATGGCGTCAATTTCCAACAATAATTCAGGAGCAATATCATCCGCCACTTCAAAATCCTGGATGGTTAAGTCAAGGTGTTCAATATCACTTTCCAGGGCTGTTAAATCCATTTCCGCGTTCAGGAAAATTATTCTTTCTGTTAATGATTTAAAGATTTGTTCAATGCTTCCCGTTCCTTCAATGGAATGAAATTTCCCCTGTTCGCTGTAATAATTTTTTAATGGAAGTGTTTTGGTATTATACTCCTGTATTCTCCTGCGGATCACTTCTTCATTGGCATCATCGGCTCTGCCACTACCTAACCCGCGTTTGAGCAAACGTCGCGTAAGCTCCTCATCGTCTACTTCAAGGGCAAGCATGGCGCTAATGCCGGTTCCTTTACGCTGTAACAGGTCGTCCAGTGCTATTGCCTGCGCTGTGGTGCGCGGAAATCCATCAAAGATGAATCCTTTAGCATGTGGATTCTGATCCAGTTTTGACTCAATCATTCCAATCACAATATCATCGCTCACCAGTTCCCCGCGATCCATAACTTCCTTAGCTTTGCGGCCAAGAGCAGTGCCCTGGGCAATCTCAGTTCTTAAAATATCACCGGTGCTTAAGTGCACCAGGCCATATTTACTGATTAAGTTTTCAGACTGTGTTCCTTTACCTGCGCCGGGGGGGCCAAATAAAACGAGGTTTAACATTCTTTCCATAGTTGTATGATTAAGCTAAAACGTAAATTTCTTTCAGGTTCCTTCCAAGTCCTTCGTAGTCGAGCCCGTAGCCCACTACAAAGTCATTTGGTATTTCAATGCCAACGTAATCTATTTTATAATCTTTTTTATACGAATCGGGTTTCAGCAGGGCAGAAGCCACTTTTATCTGTTTCACATTTTTGCGCTGAAGAATGGCTACAAGTTTTTCAAGAGTGATACCGGTATCAACAATGTCTTCCACAATCACAACGGTTCGTCCGCTGATGTCTTCGGTTAAACCAATGAGTTCGCTTACCGAGCCGCTGCTTGAGGTTCCGTGATAGCTCGCTACTTTAATAAAGGATATTTCGCAGGGTATGGTAACTTCTTTTAAGAGATCAGATGCAAACATGAAGGAGCCGTTTAAAACAACAAGAAAAACTGGTGTTTCGTTTTCAAGTTCTTTATTGATTTTAGCGGCTACGTTTTTCACAGCGCTTTCTATCTGCTCTGCTGAAAGGTAAGGGCGGAATTGTTTGTCCTTTATTGTTATAAGCTGGGTCACGGGAAAACAAATATATGATTTTTCCTTTATTAGTATATTTGCATATCGCAGAAACAGGAAAAAATATTGACCATGCTTCGGATCTCCTGTTAAATGGGGGTCTGGTAGCTATTCCCACCGAAACAGTGTATGGTTTAGCAGCAAATGCTTTAAATGAAAAAGCCGTTCTTGCCGTTTTTGAAGCTAAACAGCGTCCCTTTTTTGATCCTTTGATTATACACGTGCCCGATATTGAAAGTGCCTCGAAATACGCGACATTTCAGGATGAGAGGTTAAAGGCACTGGCCGAAAAATTCTGGCCGGGGCCCCTCACGCTTTTATTGCTTAAACAGGAAAGCATTCCGGGGCTTGTTACTTCAGGACTTGCGCAGGTTGCTGTGCGTGTTCCGGACCATGAACTAACGCTGCAGTTATTAAGAGCAGTTAACGTTCCACTTGCCGCCCCAAGTGCTAATCCTTTTGGTTATGTGAGTCCCACTACCGCAATGCATGTTGAGAAACAACTGGGTGACAAAATTGATTACATACTTGATGGAGGGGCTTGTAAAGTAGGACTTGAGTCTACCATTGTTGGCGTGGAGGATAATAAGCTGTGTGTTTACAGGCTTGGAGGATTATCACTCGAAGAACTTGAAAGCGTTGCAGGAAAACTTGAATTAAGAATAAACAGCTCAGGTGATCCAAAAGCGCCCGGCCAATTAAAAAGTCATTATGCTCCCAAAAAGCCTTTGTTGCTTGGCAAGGCAGAAGCATTGATAAAAAATAATTCTGATAAAAAACTTGCAGTGATTTGTTTCGGAAATAAATCATTCGAAAATAATATAACAGTCTTTAACTTGTCGCCAGGTAAAGATTTGAAAGAAGCGGCCCTTAATCTTTTTAAATACCTGCGGGCTGCCGATGATTCACAGGCTGATCTGGTTATTGCGGAACTTTTGCCTGAGACGGGCCTGGGAAGAGCCATTAATGACAGATTGAAGCGAGCTGCTTGTTAAGGTAGTTCAAAAGCGATAGTTATTATTAGAAGATCGCATCAAAAAAAATTACTCTATAACCAACCTTTTAGTAAGCGACTGTTTAGGAGAGCTTACTTTCAACGAATAAATTCCTTTTGTGAGATTGTGAAGATCGATCTCCATGCGGTTATCATTATAAGTATGCTGATACACTTCACGTCCTGAAATATCTATGATAGATATACGGTAGTTATCGGTTACAGCCATACTTAAGAACAGTTTTTGCGAAACAGGATTCGGGAAATAATTAAATTCAAATGCAGGCGTTTGTTCGTGCATTCCAACAGAATTGGTAAGCTTGTACCAGATCGGAGAAGTAACGATCCAGTCGCCATCGTTTTGTTTTATTTCTACAAAATAGTAATATTCGATATTCAAATTTAAGCTTGCGTCGGTAAATGTTTTGGTGTTGCTTTGTTTGGTTATGGAAATTACCTGAGGTAAAATTCCGCCGCTATTGCTCACCCCACGCCAGATTTTAATACTGTCGGCAATTTCGCCATCGCCATCGTTATGCGTAATGTTAAAGGTGGGATTAACCGAGCCTGACAACTGCGCGCCCATGATGTTTGTTCCGTTTGTAAAAGCAACTTTCGCGTTCCAGTCGTCGCTTCCGTAAAAGTTCATTTTCTGCATGGCCGTATAAAGGTTTGGGATGGTAAGCGATGGGGTAACAATAACAAGGCGCCCGGCGTTATTTCTTCCAAAAGTTGTGTAATGATTATCATGATCGTATCCAATCCCCACATGATACCCGATAGAAAGAAGTTTGGTGTAATAATAAAAATAGTTTCCGTTTGGATAGTCTAAGTAGTTGGTAAAAGTACTGAACGCTAAACCACTGCGTAAAGGAGTTCCAACAATAGCGCTGTCGTAAGTTGCGTTGTAAGGCATATTGATCAAAGCGGTGGCTGCCGTGCCATTGGTTGTAAAGTCGCTGAATTGCGGATGCGCGAGGTAACAGAAAGCGCCGGGATTGTTTTTTACTTTTTTAAAGAAGCCATCATAATCTGTTTTAGCGTTAAAAATATCATAGTTGCCCGATTCCCACCCGATAAGCTGGTTGAAACCATAAGTAATGATGTGTCCGTTATAGTTGGAAGACACACCATACTCTATTCCGAACAGCGTTAGAAAGGTACCGGGTTGATTTGCCGCTGCAGCCTGGTTTAATCCCAGGGTGTAACTTTGTATCTGGAACCCCGGATTATTGGCAGAGGAATAGTGATTATGCTCCGATACGCCCAGAAAATTAAAGTTCTGCGATAACTTGGCGTAAGCATAAGCCCCAGTGGGATTATTAACCCCGGATGAGGCTGAATCTTTATTCCCGTCGCTCAATGCGGTGTGTGAATGTAAGTTTCCAAAATAATAATTATATGTTTGGCCGGAAACGCTGAGGGCCAGAAAAGAGAGCAGGGAAATGAATACGCGGATTTTCATCTTTTAAAGATAAGAATTTTAATGCCTTTCTTTTTTCAATAAATCATATTTAACAGTTTAGAATATATTTAATTCGACAGGATTCGCTTATTCAGGCTTAAACTTCTTTTGCCACTCTTCTTTTTTCCAGTCAATAATTTCTCCCGCTTAAAATTAAACATTCTTTGTTTTTTCCTGGTTTACATTCAACTCTTATTTGTAGATTTAATAAAGACAAAACTACGAATGAAATATCTCTTATTAATAGCTTCCCTGTTTATACTGAATAACGCTCATGCGCAGTTTCCAAATGTTTTAATAAGCACGTTAAATCAGCCGGAGGAAGTATCTATTGCTATTAATCCAAAAAACACCAGTCAGATTGTAGCTGGTTCCAATCTTAAGAACGCCTATAGAAGCAGCGATGGCGGCGCCACCTGGAGCTACCAACAGCTGAGCTGCACGGCCTATGGGGTGTATGGCGATCCTGTGATGATCTGGGACACTGCTGGCGCATGTTATTATATTCACCTTTCAAATCCTAATTCCTCGGTAACTCCCGGCGGTTCCTGGGTTGACAGGATCGTGGTTCAGAAATCAACTGACTTCGGACAAAATTATTCAACCTGTGTTGGTGTTGGCAAGAACGGAACAAAAGTGCAGGATAAAGCTTGGCCGGTAATTAATCCATACACAAATGATATGCATATGACCTGGACACAGTTCGATAATTATGGAAGTTCAGCGCCACAGGATAGTTCTGTGATTTTATATACGAAATCAACCGATGGAGGAATTACATTTTCAACACCAAAACGCATTTCGAAATTTGCTGGAGATTGTATTGATTCGGATAATACCGTGGAAGGTGCTGTTCCTGCTGTGGGTCCCGCAGGTGAAATATATGTGGCATGGGCCTCTCTTAACGGCCTTATGTTTCAGAAATCTACAGATGGCGGAACAACCTGGCTTGCTTCGGAACAGTTTATCAATGCGTTTCCCGGCGGATGGGATTATACTATTAACGGCCTTTCGCGCTGTAATGGTTTGCCTTTTACCTATTGCGATTTAAGTAATGCCAGTCCTTACAAAGGAACAATTTACATTAACTGGAGCGATCAGGTGAACGGCACATCCGATGGCGATATCTGGCTGACGAAATCAACCAACGGTGGCAGCACCTGGAGTGCGCCCTTCAGGGTTAATGATGATGCGCCCGGCAAACAACAGTTTATGAGTGCCATGACGATCGACCAGGCCACCGGTTATTTGTATATTCTTTTTTATGACCGCCGGAATTATGCATCGGGCACAAACACCGATGTGTATATGGC
>JACDDR010000160.1 GCA_013816895.1 Bacteroidota bacterium | reverse complement strand
CCTTTATCTGACGTTCTTTGCTTTTAACATCACCAGTGCTGCTGGCCGTTGTAACAATCTTTTCTTTCGCCTTGATCTCATTCAGGTTTTCCTGGATCTCATTAAATGCACCAATAAATTCCTGCAACGCAGCTTCTTTTTCATTTAATTGCCCGCCAAGCTGGTGGGTTACGTTCTTTAAACTGTCTTCAACCGGGTTCACTTCTTTGTCTTTATCGCCTTTGCAGGAAGTAAAGTTAATGCTTGCTGTTCCGAGTAGTGCTGCTGCTGTTAAAATTTTGATGATTTTCATATAAATAAAGCTGTTTTGAATTAATACTAAAGCGGCACAAAAGTAACCTATTAAAAATAAAAAAGGCGCAAAAAAATGCGCCTGTTCCTGTTATATTAAAGTTTTTTTAACAAAATTCATCGTACACAGCCTTCAGATGTTCTGAAATAGCAGCTGCTGAATGACCCTCAATATTATGACGCTCAACAAAATGAACTAATTCACCATTCTTGAACAGTGCAATAGCAGGGCTGCTGGCTGGATATGGGGTAAAATGTTTACGGGCCTGATTAACCGCATCCACATCAAATCCTGCAAAAACAGTGGTTAATTTAGATGGTTTTTTACCGTTCTCAAGGCTTTTCTTCACTCCTGGCCTGCAGGCACCGGCCGCGCAACCACAAACAGAATTCACCACTACAAGAACAGTTCCTTCTTTTGCTACAGCTTTATCAACATCTTCAGGACTTAATAATTCTTCAAATCCTGCGGAGGTTAACTCCGCCTTCATAGGTTTTACAATTGCTTCGGGATACATAGTGTGTTTATTTAAAGCAAAGTTACATAGAAAATACCCCAGTTTTCTTTATAAAGACGTTAAATTCTTGTAATTTTCCCCACTCATACTAAAAACAGTCAACAAGCACACAAATCTGTTATATTTGTTCACGTAAAAATTATGCAAAAACTAATAATCGCAGGGGCTTTATTACTATCCGGAATAGTATGCGGCCAGAAAGGAAAACCGGGAACTACAGGACCAAAGTCAACCTTCCCTTTACCGGTATTTGTTGAAGAAGTTAAGAAAACGGGAAACGAAACAGTTATTCCATATAAACGTTATAAATTATCAAACGGATTAAATCTGGTTATTCACGAAGATCATAGCGATCCGATCGTATATGTAGACGTTACCTATCACGTGGGAAGCGCACGCGAACAGCAGGGCAGGAGTGGGTTCGCTCATTTTTTTGAGCACATGATGTTCCAGGGTTCAAAAAATGTTGGCGATGAGCAGCATTTTAAAGTTATTACAGAAGCAGGCGGCACTCTTAATGGTACAACCAATAGCGATCGCACCAATTATTTCGAAACGGTTCCAGGTAATCAGCTTGAAAAAATGCTTTGGCTGGAAGCCGACAGGATGGGCTTTTTATTGGATTCAGTAACTCAGAAGAAATTCGAAGTGCAGCGCGCTACCGTTAAAAACGAACGCGGACAACGATACGACAATGCTCCTTACGGACTTGCCGGCGAAAAAATCGGCGAAGCGTTATATCCGCAGGGTCATCCTTACAGCTGGTTAACTATTGGCTACATTGAAGATTTAAATCGAGTAGATGTAAATGACCTTAAACGTTTTTACATGAGATGGTACGGCCCAAACAACGCTGTTCTTACTATTTCAGGGGATGTGAAAACGGACGATGTGCTTTTAATGGTTCAAAAATATTTTGGAAGTATTTCGGTGGGGCCAGACGTAAAGCCTCAAACCGTTAGTTCGGTTAAACTGGAAAGTAGCCGTTATATTTCTTACGAAGACAATGTTAAGTTTCCGATGATGTCGATGGCTTTTCCATCCGTGAAGATGAACGATAAAGATGACGCGGCGCTTGATGTGCTGTCGACTATTTTGGCGGGTACTCAGGGTTCACCAATTTATAAGGCCTTTATTGAAAGCAGGAAAGCAACCAGTGCCAACGCGTTCCAGTATGCACGCGAACTTGCGGGTCAGTTCCAGATCATGATCAGGGCTAACCCGGGCACGGCCTTAGGTGACATGGAAAAAGAACTTCAGAAAACCCTTGCAGAATGGGAGAAAAAAGGAGCAACGGATGATGATATTCAAAAATTCAAAGCGCAGTTTCAAAGTAATTTATACAACCGTTTAAGTACCGTTCAAGGGAAAGGAGCAAGCATAGCCTCGTATTTCACTTTTACGGGAAATGCGAACTACATCAAAAAAGAAATTGACCGTTACATGAAAGTAACCAAGGAAGATGTTATGCGTGTGTATAATACGTACATCAAGAACAAACCAGCGGTTGTGCTGAGCATTCTTCCAAAAGGCAAAGGCGATCTTCGTACTCAGCCTGATAACTGGAAAATGTACGATCGTAAAGTGGAAGAGGAAAGTGCTGAATACAAGAATTTAAAGTACACAGAACCAAAGGATGAATTTAACCGTGCGCTTACTCCCAAGGCCGGCCCTGCATCAGCTGTACCTGTTCCGGATTTTTATACGACCAAGATCAATAACGCTATTCCTTTGATCGGCGTAAAAGAAACAGAAATTCCGAAAGTGAATATTTTGTTGAGCTTTAAAGCTGGCCATCGTTATGAGCCGAAAGAAAAGTCGGGTGTGGCAGAACTTACTGCTTCCATGCTTGAACAAAGTTCAGTGAAAACAAAAGCCGAGGAAATTGAGAATAAACTCGATCGCCTTGGTTCTTCTGTTGCTGCCTTTGCGGGCGATGAAGATTTCAACATCAGCATCCAGTCTACAAAACCAAATCTGAAAGCCACTTTAAAAATTATTGAGGAAAGCTTTTTTGAACCAAAGTTTGATAAGGAAGAATTTGATCTGGAAAAGAAAAAACAACTCGATGGCATTACGCAAGGATTAACCAACGCTTCGGTGTTAGCTGAAAATGCTTACAGGAGACTTCTCTACGGAACAAACAACGTAATGAGTCTGCCTTCAAGTGGTACCAGCGAAACTGTTGAATCTATCACCGTTGAAGATGTAAAGAATTTTTACAACAGTCTGAATTCTTCCATGTTAACAATAGCAGTTACCGGTGATGCGAGCAAAGAAGAAATTGAAAAAGAACTTGCTTTCCTCTCCCGCTTAAAAACTGGAAATCCTTTGCCGGCTTCGGTTGCCGAAGTGCCTAAGATCGATAAGACCAGGATCTATTTTGTTGACAAGAAGAACGCCGCTCAAAGCGAAATCCGTATTGGTTACATAGCGCTTCCTTACGATTACCAGGGCGATTATTACAAGAACAACATCATGAACTACAGTTTCGGCGGCGCTTTCAACAGTCGCATTAATTTTTTACTTCGCGAAACAAAGGGGTGGACTTACGGTACGCGTAGTGGTTTCTACGGATCAAAATTCCCCGGACCGTTTACCATAAGCGGTGGATTTAAAGCCAATACAACCGACAGCACGCTGGTGGAAATGTTCAAAGAATTAAAGAGCTTTACCGAAAGTGGAATTAATGATGAAGAATTAAGCTTTACTAAAAACGCCATTGCGCAAAGCGACGCGTTAAAGTATGAATCGCCAATGCAGAAACTCGGATTCATTAAACGTGTATTGGAGTACGACCTTCCGAAAGACTACGTGGCCACTCAAACCAAAATTCTGAACGATATCAGCAAAGAAAAAATAAATGAGTACGCTAAAAAGTATTTACCGTATAACAACATGGTAATTGTTGTGGTGGGCGATAAGGCCGCGAATTTTGAAAAGGTGAAAAAGCTCGGATTCGAAGTCACTGAAATAGATTCAAATGGCAAACAGGTGAATTAAAAAAAATGTAAATCAAAACGATCAGAATAAAAATTAAAATTATATGAATTACGATATCATTGTTATAGGAAGTGGTCCCGGCGGTTATGTAACTGCAATCAGGGCGTCTCAATTAGGGTTTAAAGTCGCTATTATTGAAAAGGAAAGTCTGGGAGGCATTTGCCTTAACTGGGGATGTATTCCTACCAAAGCGCTGTTAAAGAGCGCGCAGGTATATGAATATTTAAATCATGCAAAGGATTATGGAATCAGTGCTGAAAATGTAAAGGCAGATTTTAATGCTGTTGTGAAACGAAGTCGCGATGTAGCAGAAGGAATGAGCAAGGGCGTACAGTTCCTGATGAAGAAAAATAAAATTGATGTAATCATGGGTACTGCCAAAGTAAAGGCGGGAAAAAAAGTTGAAGTAACTGCTGAAGGAAAATCCACGACTTACGAAGGAAAGCATATTATAATTGCAACAGGCGCACGTTCGCGTCAGTTACCCAACCTGCCCCAGGATGGTAAAAAAATAATTGGTTACCGCGAAGCAATGGTGTTGCCGAAGATGCCAAAGACTATGGTAGTTGTTGGAAGTGGGGCTATCGGCGTTGAGTTCGCTTATTTTTACGCGACCATGGGAACTAAGGTAACCGTGGTTGAATTTTTACCAAACATTGTTCCGGTTGAAGACGAAGACGTAAGCAAACAGCTTGAAAAATCGTTTAAGAAAGTTGGAATTGATGTGATGGTGGAAGCTTCGGTTGAAAGCGTAGACACTAAAGGAGATGGATGCA
This sequence comes from Bacteroidota bacterium, assembly GCA_013816895.1. Lineage (GTDB taxonomy): Bacteria > Bacteroidota > Bacteroidia > B-17B0 > Aurantibacillaceae > Aurantibacillus. Next base: position 2,016 of record JACDDR010000160.1, on the reverse strand, counting down.
AAGTAAATGTAAAAACCAAAACAGGAAACGTTACGCTTGATGCGGAAGTAGTTTTATCTGCAGTGGGTATTGAGGCAAACATTAGCGGACTTGGATTGGAAGAATTAGGAATTAAAACAGACAAAGGAAAAATACTTACCGATAAATTTTATGCCACCAATGTGGCAGGGTATTATGCCATTGGTGATTGCGTAGCGGGCCAGGCCCTTGCGCACGTGGCCAGTGCAGAAGGAATTACCTGTGTTGAAAAAATAAAGGGCCTGCACGTGGATGCTATTGATTACAATAACATTCCGGGTTGTACTTATTGCCAGCCTGAAATTGCATCGGTGGGTTATACCGAGAAGAAAGCAAAGGAAGCAGGCTTTACCGTTAAGGTGGGCAAGTTTCCGTTTACCGCATCCGGTAAGGCAAAGGCTGCGGGAGCAAGCGATGGATTTATCAAGCTGATCTTTGATGCTAAATACGGTGAATTATTAGGTGCTCATATGATTGGAGCCAATGTAACGGAAATGATAGCGGAGATTGTTGCTTTAAGAAAACTTGAAACAACGGGTCACGAATTAATTAAAACAATTCATCCTCATCCTACGATGAGTGAAGCAATTATGGAAGCAGCAGCGGCGGCTTATGGTGAGGTGATACATTTGTAGATACGATGTACCTTCGGTACACCGTAGGTTTTCATTGGGAAAAGCGGAGAAGTTTGGTTTGAGGATATGTTGAAAGGTACATGAGTTAAGAATGTGTTCCTGTTTTTTTGCGAGGCTGACAATTGACCTCGGTTCTGATGTTCTTAAAATAATTTTCGCCTCGACAAATAAGGACAGGATTTCGGACTTTTTGTTACTGAATGGTAAAAAATCGGTATGTTTATTTTTTTGCCTGCCGACGCTTTTTTTCGACTCATTCGGAAGCCGATCGAACAGCTATCGCCAATTTAGCACATTTGTTTTTGCAAGAGACACACAAAACAAATAAGCTAAATTACAGCCGCATCTCAATCAAACAGGCAAGTTCTAATGTGCTTGCCGATGTATCCAACTGTTATCTTATGTGTTTCCTCATCAGGAAGGAAATAAATTCTAACCTGCGGAATCTTAATATGTAATTCAAACTGTGCTTTTTGACCATTTGCTAATCGAAACTTTCTCAGGGTTGAATATTTTTGCATTGTGCAAGCAGATTCTCCACTAATATCCATTAAAGAACTATCTTTTAGCGCATTCAAATTAAATCCTCCCTGAACCCAAGTTTTGGCATATGAATCTAATTTTTTCAAGCTATCAAAAACTTGATTCAATTTTTTTGTCAGGCCAATCTTTTTAAATTGATTTTCTATATCAGTCCCTAATATTATATTCGGAAAATATTCTTCTCTTCTACTCCATAGATCAATACTTTTCTTTAAACTTTCTTTCTGCTCATTTTCTATCCAGTTTATATGAAGTTCTAGTGTTTGTTTTGATGAAAAGTTAAGCGTATTTACTTCAAGAGTAGTCTCATTTGCTTCATGATCGATAGCATAATGTTGAATAGAAACGTTTGTTTTTAACCATTCTTCATGAGTCAACAAACTAACAGAAAGTGTTCCATAAACATGAGCAGCACCTAGGCCATAAACTCTAAGTTTAACATTATTAATTTCTTTATGAAATTCTGATCTTTCATAAAGTTCATTTTCAATTAACTCACCATTAGTAAGTAATGGGAATGTTGCTATGATTTCCTTAAAACTATCCCGTAGATCTGAATTAATTTCTTTATCAACTAACCAAGTATCAATTCTATAACCTGGATACAAGAGAAGATGGTAAAGGTTTTGAATACTGTCTTCATGTAAACGAATTTCAAAAAAACCAAGCTCCTTCGCTCTAATAGTTGCTTTGACGAAAGCTTCTAGTGTCATGTCAACTTGATATTGTCGTATAAATATTATATCTTTGTCATAAAAAAATATGATAAAATATAAAATTGAATTAAGCAAAATAGAACATGAGCATCTTATGGATATTG
>JACDDR010000027.1 GCA_013816895.1 Bacteroidota bacterium | reverse complement strand
CAACAGAAGTGGCGAAAGCAACCTCATGCTTTAAGTATTTCAAATTCTTAGTGGCAAATAAATTCCGGATCGTGCTCCTGGTATAAACAGAACGATTGGCTTTTACAGCGTTAATGGCTCTTAACCGGTCTTTCTTCTTCTCTTCACTATCAGCGTATGCGGTGCTGTGATATAAACACAAGCCTCTTACATGATCTGGAAAAAGACCCGCGAAGGCCAGCGCCACATATCCGCCCATACTGTGACCAATTAAAACGTATTTCTTCAAGCGCAGGTGATCCGTTACCGACTTCACACATTTTGCCATAAGTTCCATGCTGTGAGCATATCCGAAACAGGCAGTGCCGCCGTGCCCCGGAAGGTCGATAGCAATTACGCGATAAGATTTTGAAAGGTCTTCAACTGTATTTTCCCAGATTTCATGAGAGCCCAAATATCCGTGAAGCAAAATAACTGCCTTGCCTTTTCCTTTGTCAAAAAAAGTAACCGTTTCTTTTTTATAAAGGCAGGTGCGGAGCATTATTATTTTTTATTCATCAGCTCTTCAATTTCATCCGCATCAACAGGAATGCTTTTCATTAAATCGATCTGACCTGTAGTTGTGATCAGAATATTATTTTCGAGGCGGATGCCGAGGTTTTCTTCACGAATATAAATGCCCGGCTCCACAGTAAACACCATCCCGGCCTGCATGGGCTCAGTAAAGAACCCAACGTCGTGAACATCCAGGCCTAAAAAATGGCTTGTGCCATGCATAAAATATTTCTTATAAGCAGGCCAGCTAGGATTTTGTGATTTAACTTCTTCCGCTTTTAACAAGCCGAGTTTCAATAACTCTTCGGTCATCATTTCACCTACTGCCTTATTATATTTTTCAAAGGTTTGTCCGGGCATTAATAATTTAGTTGCGCCATCTTTAACTCTTAACACGGCATTGTATACTTCTTTCTGGCGTTTTGTAAATTTTCCGTTCGCCGGTATGCAGCGTGTCATGTCGCTCGCGTAGTTCGCGTACTCGGCAGCAACATCCAGCAAAATCACTTCCCCGTCGCGGCACTGTTTATTGTTTTCAGTGTAGTGTAACACACAGGCGCTAAATCCACTGGCAATGATTGGTCCGTACGCAAAGCCCGCGGAACGGTTCCGGATGAATTCATGAATTAATTCCGCCTCCATTTCATATTCCCATACGCCGGGCTTTACAAATGACAGTAATCTCCTGAAGCCTTTTTCGGTAATATCGCAGGCCTGCTGAATAAGTTCAATCTCCATGGTGCTTTTAATAGCCCTTATCCGGTGCATGATCGGAGCGCTTCTTTCCAGTTTATGCAATGGGAATTTTGACATCAAACTTTTATTAAAACGCGCTTCATAGGTTTCGGTGTCAATATGAGCACGGGCATGTTCATTGGAGTTTAGGTATATATTTTCTACCTGGAAAAAAAAGCCCTTCATTATTTTATCAAATTCATGAAACCAATACACGTGTTCAACACCACTTACTTTGCTCGCTTGCTCTTTATTGAGTTTTGCGCCTTCCCAGATGGCAATCAGTTCGCTGGTTTCCTTAACAAATAAAATTTCTTTATGTCTGCCGTCTTTTACATCCGGAAAAATAACTAGAATGGTTTCTTCCTGATCTACACCTGTAAGATAAAACAGATCGCTGTTTTGTTTAAACCCCATGCTTCCATCTGCATTGGTTGGCATAATATCATTGCTAACAAAAACGGCAAGCGAATTGGGTTTTAAATAATTTTTAAATTTATTGCGATTCTCGATGAACAGCGAGTTGTCAATTGCCTGGTATTTCATATTTGTTTTTTAAGAAGACTAATTTAACCATTAAGCTTATTACTTTCAAAATAAGGATTATTTATCCTGATTATTGTATTCGCTTATGTAGTTTTTCTTCTACACATTTAAATAGAACAAGAAAGATGTGTCAAGAACGAAGGGGCCCTGCCTACGCGGCTATGAGAGCATCTGTATACTTTTCCGCAACAAAATAAAGCAAAAAAATCATGTTGATTGTAAATTAAAAGGCTATATTTGTGCATAAGATTTAAAACATGATTGATTTAACAGGTATAATTTCTATTTCAGGCCAACCAGGCCTTTACAAGATCGTAGCGCAAAGTAAAAATGGTATTATCGTTGAAGGTTTATCCGATAATAAACGCGTGAATGTATATTCATCAACAAAAGTATCTACCCTTAGTGACATTAGTATGTTTACTACAGGAGACGACAAGCCAATCGAAGAAATAATGACTTCCATTTTCCAAAAGGAAAAAGGTGGCGCCGCAATAGATAACAAAGCAGATGACAAAGCTGTTGAAAAATATTTTTCTGAAGTCCTGCCGGATTATGATAAAGACCGTGTTTATGTAAGCAACATGCGTAAATTATTTGCATGGTATAACTCCCTTCAAACTACAGGAAATCTGAAAGAAAAGGAAGAGAAAAAAGAAGGCGAAGAGAAAACAAAGGCTGCTAAGCTGGATGAAAAAACAAGAGCAACCAAAAAAACAGCAAAAGACACTTCAAAAACCAAAACAAGCGCAGGTGTTAAAAGGACTTCCGGAGTCAGGAAAACCGGCACTGCCTAATAATTCTTAAAATTTTATTTAAGCCATCCCCGAAAAAGGGATGGCTTTTTTAATGTCCTTAAAATACATTACCTTTAATTATCCCCTCGAAAAAAAATAATAGCAACGCGTTCCAATACTTTCAGCGTAGTTTAGCATCTTTGATGCTGATACTTTTTGTTTTTGCATTCGATTATGTTTACCCGCAAATAGCCCCTGGAACAGAATGGCGTAAATGTACCTGGTCGCCGGGCGGACTGGGTGGCGTTAAACAGCAACAAGATCAAAGTGGGGAGGAGTGGTGGTACAGCCACAAAAATGTTTACAATTCAGCAGGTACCCATACGGCATATGTTACGGTTGGATACACAAGCCTGGTAAGCACACTGCCCACTTTTACTGCAGCACAGCAATTATATAACGAAGGCCCTGATTCTCCCTATAATCCTATCAATTCGACGGATTACGACTATTCGACCTTGCCGGAAGGATGCTCAGATCGTGATTACCTGGGAGAACACCGCACGCCGCCCCGCGGAAATATTGGCATGACCTCGCTTACCGGCGATATGATTTACTGCAGGCCGAAAACTGTTGGTGCGCTTGAAGAGGTTATTCAGGACCCCGCACAGCCAGACTTTTTTTACGTGGTGGGCTTGCATCTTGGTGTGAAACCCTATAAAAACAAAATCAGTTTTATCTCATATAACCCAACAGCTGTAGCTCCTGCAAATTATTTTTCCCTATCAGCGATGGGTGTTACTAATTATTCTCTGACGTTCGGCCACATGTATGTTGCAAAAATTAACGCAGCGGGAATTGTTGTGTGGGAAGGATTGTATGGCTATCCCGATTATGCATTGTCGCCACTCACTGCTTACGAGTCAGAAAGTTACGGTTATGATATTATAATGAATTCCGAGGGCAACCTTGTAGTTACAGGCGTTTCCAAACAAAACGGTAACGCGTCACTTAATGGTTTGCCCATACTTATGGAGATTGAAGCGGCCACGGGTTACGTAAACAAAAAAGCGCTTTTAAATGTTGCAGCGCCTGGCCTTGGGCCTATAAGTAATACAGTTAGCGGTACAGTTACTGAAGGCATGGGACGCTCTCTCGTTGAAATAGGAAACTCCCTTACTTACGCCGTTGCACTCACTTCTTATTTTGGAAACAGTATAGGAGAAGACAACAACAACGCTTTCGTCTGGGCGGTAGATAAAGATTTTAATCTTTCGCCTTCATGGCCTGTTAACCCTTTACGACTTGCAGGGAACGGTCATCCTTTTTATAACTCGAACGTTTGGGAAATAAAATATCACAAAGGTTTGAAACAACTATTAGTACCTGTTGTAAGGGATTGCGGAAATTGCCGCTGGGCGGGCGGAAACTCGGCCGAGGGTTATATTTACCGGCTCGACTCAAACGGCACGATGCTAACCGTTGGTACGAATCCATCCCCTATGGGTCACCTTAACGCATTTGACCTGCGGATTGGCGTAGAAGAAACTTCCGATAATGGTTTTGCAGCAGTGAGTTCTGTAAGGCCCCCGTCAGCCGATCATTCCTATCCCTCACCGCTTGAACTCGGCTATCTGGCCGGTTGCAACCAGTTGGACATGACCGACTGGGACACCGACGCCCTTATCATCAAATATAATTTTAAGGGGGAAAAAGAATGGGAGAAAATATTTGATGTTGGCGATAACCGAAAAAGACTGGCGCCACCTGGAGATTTAAAAAGGCAGGAGTGTATGTATAAAATCACGCAGGCACAGGACGGAGGGCTTGTGATTTCAGGCAACGCCAGCGGAAATTTTGATGATAACTACATGGCCAAGCTTTATAACGATTGTAACGCTAGAAACACTTACAGCACAGGCCCGAACTATGAGATAAATATTCTGTCCAATACTACCTGGAATCATCCAATGAATATCATTGGTAAAGTGATCATTCATCCAGGTGCAAAATTAAAAGTGGAGGGTGAGTCAACCGTTATACGTTTCGCCGACAGCAAACGTACAGGGATAGAAACGAATGTAACTGTAATGTATGGCGGGTCACTTGGAGTTATTAATGGCGCAACGCTCTCAGGCATCGATCCCGCGCTTTGCTCAAACAGCACCTGGGATGGAATAAAATACGAGAACGAAAGTTTTGAAGAAGGATCGCTGGCACTGTTTCCTAATCCTGCTACCACTTCTTTTGCTTTGATATACAATGGCGCGGAAAAATCTGATCTTTCCTTTACAATTACAAACATTCTTGGCGAGACTATCTTTGGTGGAAAAATAGATCCTGATTTTGAAACCAAAATTAATACGTCATCACTCGAAAGCGGAATTTATTTTGTTTCGGTTTTAAATGCCAGCAAATTAATTAAACAACAAAAGCTTATCATTTTTAAATAATCTTTTATGAAATACATTTTCTGTCTGCTAATAAGCTGTACCACATTATTTTCACAAACCTGGACACAATTGACGGATTTGCCGGGAGCAGCCCGTGACGATGGTTTTGGGTCCGTGAACAACGGCGCTGCGTATTTTGGAACAGGGTCGAACGGTTCCTTCATAGAGAACAGTTTTTATAAGCTTGATCTTTCTACCAATACCTGGACTACCTTAACCTCTATGCCGGCGGCCTCTAACAGGCAATACGCCTCGGCCTTTGCCTTTTCAAATTATATTTTTGTTGCCGGAGGATTGGGAAACGCGGGTGCTGTGTTCAGCGATACTTACCGCTACGATATAGCTGCCGGAACCTGGTCCTTAGTAGCGCCAAAGCCCGGCAATGCCGTTTGGGGCGCCAGTAGTTTTACCCTGGGCAGTAAGGGTTATCTTGTTGGCGGCAAGTTTACAAACAGTGTAGGCAGCGATGAAGTTTGGGAGTACGATATGATTGCCAACACCTGGCTTCAAAAAAGCAATTTCCCTTTCGGCGCGCGTTGGAGAGCTGCGGCATCTGTTCTTAATAATGTACCGTATTTGGTATTTGGGTTAGATAACACCGGTACAGGCGCTTTCAGAAAAGAAATGTACAAATATCTGCCAGGAACAGATACATGGGTTAAGCTCGCCGATTTCCCTCAACCGTATAAAGGAAGAATTTATTCTGCTATGCAGGCTTTGAATAATAAGCTTGTAATTTTTGGAGGTTATGACACGCTTGGAACATTTTTTAATGATTGCTGGTTTTTTGATGAGACAAACGGATTTGTTCAGGGCCCTTCAATGCCCGCCACTGTTAGAAAAGGCGGGATGAGCGCTGCTCTTGGAAATAAATTTTATTATACCTGCGGAATTAGCGGAAGCAATATCCGCTTAAAAGAAACGTGGATGCTGGATGTACCAGTTGGAATCAAAGAAAATTTTAAGGGCGAACTCTTTAGCGTTTATCCTAATCCCTGTTCAGGAACACTTAGCATTAAACAAACAAACGAACATCAGATACAGGCAATTGAATTATCGGAAGCAACTGGAAAAAAGATTTTTATAAAAGAAAAGGTTCAGGGTCAAATTGATCTAAGCTTTCTTTCACCGGGCATGTATTTCCTTCGCATTACAAATTCAGAAGGTGCGAGTGAAGTAAAAAAAATAATTAAAGATTAGTACTTGATGGTGTCCAGTATGCGTACGCGGTCTTCCATGGGAATTAACGCGCAACTCTCCACCCTCCCAAATAATTTCATGCGGTGTTTAGCAATAAACGAATAAACCGGATTTCTTAAAAAAGGCGGAATGACAAGGAAGGCCGACATCATTGGCCAGCCACCTTTCATGTACAGTGTTAAACGTAATGCCGCACAGGATTTTATATATGCCGAATAATCCCTGATCAGAATAATGCTGTCGATATTATCATCTATCTCAAAATACTTTCTCAAAGCTATTCCGGTTTCAGACTGCAGAGGAACAAAATGCATTGTTTTTTTTCGTTCGTGTTTTAAAAAAAACTGGACGCTTTTATTGCAAAACCCACATTCACCGTCGAAAAGTAAAATGGGTTGTTTTGTAAGAAGTTCATTAATGTTTATCATGGTCGCGCAAAAATAAAATAGGGATCAACGCTTAGTTCGTATTTTTTACTCTGTACTTTAAATGTATTCAAATCAATAAAATTAACAAAGCCGTTCCGTCCGTTACATTGGCTGGTATGATGCGGGGCGGGACCATTAGACTGAACATTTCTGGAAAGCACATACAAAAGTTTTTTTGTTTCATCTACTGCTATGCCATGCGGTTGAAAACCACAGCGTACAGACGTTGTGGAATAAGAAGGATATTGAACCCTTGTAATTACTCCCATCGATCCTGCTGCGGTACTATCATACGTACAACTAACAAAAAACTGTTTTGTGGAAGAGGAGTACACGATCTCCTGCGGATATTTACCCGTTGGAATAATAGCTGTTACACTTTGCGTGGCAATATTAAATAACCTTAGTTCATTTGTTTTCTGGCAGCTGATTAAAAGATTATTATTATCCGGTGTAAGGAAAAGGTCGTGTGCGTCCAGCGAAGATGAAGGATTTGGAGGGACGCCGTTTTCAATTGAAATATCTGTGTTATTCAGGAAAGCAGTGTCTATCTCCGTAATATAATTACCCGATTGCGCGCCCACGTAAATTTTATCTTCGGATGCATTTAAAACTACGCCGTGAGGGTTACTGAATCCACCAAGAAAGTGCAACAGTTTCATGTTCTCCAGATCCACCGCGCATACTTTACCGGAAGGCTGCAGTGAAACACAATAAGCACGCTTGCCATCTTTACTGATCACAAACGTATTCCAGTTATTGGCGTCATTGGCGGAACTCGAGCTGGTTCCTGCCGCGTACGGCGAAAGCGGAATGCTTCCTATATATTTATCGTCGCTGCAGCTATACTTTTGCATGATGTTATTATTGATAAAAATAACATACCAATACTTACCGTCCGGCGAAACCCTCAACTGGTGAGGAGTATCAGGAATACCCTGTTTGTTTCCGACCTCTATGTACCGGGTTGTTAACTGTGTCTTGCTATCCAAAACCGTAACAATATCACATCCCTGATTCACGGCGTATAATTTTCCCCGTAAAGGATTATCTGCCCACATCACGTTCCCGTTTATATCAGGAGCGCCATTATCGATCCAGTCTTTTATAGACTTCACTTCCTCTTTAGAGAGTGGTGATTTATTTAAAGGCATGGTAGGAATACTTTGATTCCCGAGTTCAGGATACGTGTTGATGTAATAACACAAAGAAGAGAATTTACTGTTAAATGGAATGACGGGAGATCCGCTCACACTGCCGGCAAACATACTCGCCCAGGTTTCGAGATTGTATTCTGCAGAAGCGGCAGCACTCAAACTGTTATGACAACCTGATACGGCGCAATTAGAGGAAATGATCTTTCCGATCTCAACCGGGTATTCGCCACGATTTACTTTGCCGGAATCCTTTCTGCACGATACAGCCAACAGAAGGAAAAAAATATTTAAGACAAGGAAACGCAACTAATTTTTAATTATTTTTTTTACAATTCTGAAATTATTATGGTCACTATAAATAACAATGCTCGCAAAATATATTCCAGGGTTTAAGTCAGCTATATATATAATTCCATTATTTGAAACGAAAGAAGCTTCAAGAACTTGCTTTCCCAAAACGTCTGTCAATAGCACGTATATTTTTTTTGCGTCAATTTTATTTACTGAAATGATTAATTCTTCCTGCGCTGGAACTGGAAACACATTCACCAACGATTCAATACTTTCTTTTTCTTCAATACCTACAAAAGGCGACTTGGAAGAAAAGAAGTTAAGTCCGCCGCCAGCATTCCCTACAAACAGATCGCGCTTACCATCGCTATTCACATCTTCATACCATACGGTTGATTGCGCCCCTTCATTTATGTAATTGGTTGAATTGTTTATTAAAACCGCTACGCAGGAATCGGAAGTAAGAACAGGAATAGTATAGTAAAAAATCTGGCCGCTCACGGAGCCCGTTAACAGCTTGGTTTGCGGACCTTCATCATAAAAGAATGGACTCGCGTATCCATCAATACCATACAAATTGGGATCGCCTTTTACATTTACTGATCCGAAGAAATTACTTTTCTTTGTGAATACTGCGTTGAGGGAAGTGCCTGTGTTTTTATAATAGGCTATCTGTCCGTTCTTTCCACCTATCATTAAATCAAGAAGGCCATCTTTATTGATATCAAAAAGTTGAGGAGCGGCAACCGCAGACAGTGTTGTAAATCCGAAAGGATTATTAATGAATGTGAAGGTGCAAACGCTTCCCGGGCCTGCGGTGTTTTTAAGCCAATGTATTTTTCCGTTTGAAGTTCCGATGAGAATATCTGTGTCTCCATCGCTGTCAATATCACCAACAGTCGGCATCGCGTAGTTCAAACTTTGGGTGCTAACGCCTGCATAGTCTTTGGTAATTAATGAATAGGAAGGCTGGGCGAGTGTTCCGGTATTTTCATATAAAGCCAGCTGGGCTTTTAATGTTCCTGTCCCATAATATCCAAATGTGCCTATCAGTAAATCTTTTTTTCCGTCGGCATTATAGTCAAACAAAACAGGATATGAATTCTGTCCGACTTCAATCATTTCATCCTGCAAAAAATTATTTTTTACAAATTGAAAATTAACGGTGTTTGTCGGGCTCGTGTTTTTATAATACCAGGTACTCTTTGCATTTTCACTTCCAAAAGTGTTTGGCGTTGCAATCAAATCTTTCTTACCATCGCCATCCACATCCACGTTATAGGTGCATGGAAAATTATTCATTTTGATCTGAAGTGTTGAACCTTTGTTAGGATAGTTAGGATACAGCTTTGTTGTATCTGTGATCACCGCGTTGCCCGAAGTGCCACTATTATACGCAAATTGAACATTATTACAGGAGATGTCTCCCATGATAAGATCCACATCCTGGTCATTATCATAATCAATGCACGTGAGGCAGGAACCCGAGTGAAGATTATCCTGCAGCTCGGGATGATAATCTGGCCAGGGCCTCATGGCACAGGTTTGACTCAGTGCCACGGAACAATTGTTTTCGATTATTTTTCCCCAGCACGCTGTGTTTAGATTGAAGGTATCAAGACTATTGCAATTACCAAAAGCTTCCTTGCTCATGTTCTGGTGGAACTCAACAAATACCCCCTGCGGACTAAACGTGAGCACATCTATATCTCCGTCATTGTCAACATCCGCCAGACCAGGCACACCGGAAGGTCCCGCGTACAGATTGGCGTATCCGGAAGGTGAGGGGTTGTAATATGTATAAAGCAGAGGACTCGTAAGACTAAAACTAAGTCCTGAAGAAAGTGAACCTATATTGGTGTAAACCATTATTCCTCCGCTTGCCGAACAAAAGAGGTCTTCTTTTCCATCACAATTGTAATCTACAAAAGTTGCCCAGTTGGCCACTTGTGGAAACGCGTAACTCAAGCCCGGATTATACGTGTACGTGGCAACACCAGCCGCGCCTGTTTTAATAAAGCAGCGGAAGCGCCCAACACCAAACTGGTTTATTTTATCGAAAGCCACAAGATCTTTTACGTTATCGTAATTTACATCCACGTTGGAGAAGGTGGCATAATTGAGTCCGTTGGCCCATGGCATTTTTAAAACATACCCGTTTTCCATTACTCTTATGGTATCATTTCCAACAGAAAGCTGGGCTTTGGCATGAACAAACAGGAGCAGGAAAAATATCCCGGTTAACTTCGTCATTAAGCAAATTTACTCAATAAAACCCCATCTTTCCGGCTAATCTCGTGCCAATTATCTTTAAATCGAACCCCTTAAATAAGCCTTGTATTTCAAGCGTCTTTTTTTCGTAACTTAAAGGTTAGTTTTTCAAGTGAAAAAGAACATATTTTTATTATTATTTTTCTTTGCATTAAAATTGCAGGTCTACTCCTATCATATTGTAGGGGGGGAAATCATTTACGATTACTTAGGCCAGAGTAATTACAAGATAACGCTTAAAGTTTACCGCGATTGTTTTAGTTCAGGAGCGCCATTTGACGGTCTTCCCAACGCTGCCACTGCGCTTTTAACGGTATATGATGGCTCCAAAAATTTAATAGGAGTTTATGATATCGGAGCCCCGGTAATAACTAATATTCCTCCAACCATCAACAACCCTTGTATTCAGGCGCCGGGCGGAATCTGCGTAGAGGAAGGGGTTTACACCTATACTTTAAATCTGCCGCCAAAAACAGGCGGGTACTATGTTATTTATCAGCGCTGCTGCCGCAACTCCAGTATTCTTAACCTTGTTGCTCCAAATACCCAGGGTTCTACTTACTACACATTTATTCCCGGACCAGAAGTATTTGCAGTAAACAGTTCGCCGCGCTATAAAAATTTTCCACCCATTTTTATTTGTAATAATGTTCCCTTCAGCTTCGATCATTCGGCTACCGATCCTAATGGCGATCAGCTCGTTTATTCGTTGTGTCCGCCCTTCGAAGGCCTTGATCAGGCTTGTCCTGCTTTAGGATCGAATGGTTGTGCAACAGTAGCGGTGCCTCCCACATACACCAACGTACAGTATTCTTCTCCTTATACAGGATCTTATCCAATAGCAAGCAGTCCTGCTTTTAGTATTAACCCTGTTACAGGATTGCTCACAGGTAAGCCAAATCTTCTTGGCCAGTTTGTTGTTGGGGTGTGCGTGCAGGAATTTAGAAACGGAGTTTTGATCAACACCCATTACCGCGACTTCCAGTTTAATGTGGTATCCTGTATTGTGCAAGTAGCAAGTATATTTGCAGACCAATCACAAAAATGCATGGGCAGTACCATTACTTTTACCAATCAGAGCTTTGGTAACCTTGGTTCTTTAACCTATGCCTGGGATTTTGGAGTAACAACCATAGCGAGCGATACCTCTTCGGTATTTAACCCAACTTACACTTACCCCGATACAGGAAAATATACTGTTACCCTGATTGCCAATCCCAATAAGCCTTGCAGCGATACGATACAGAAGGTTGTTTATGTTTATCCGCCGCTGAAAATTCACTTCCCTCCTCACAGCAGGCAATGCTTAAGGGGAAACGCTTTTTCTTTTACAACCCAGGGAGTGTACATGCCTCAGGCCACTTTTAAATGGGACTTTACCGCGGCTGCCACGCCAAGCACCTCAACGCTTAAAAACCCTGTCAATATTATTTTTAATCAGCCCGGAAAATATTTTATAAAGCTAGTTGCCAAACAACTCACCTGCATTGATTCTTTCATTGATACTGTTCGCGTAATCCCACGGCCAGTTGCCAAGATAAATAATTTACCCCTGAGTCAGTGCGATCCCGCGAGGGTAGCCTTCAGCAATGGAAGCAGCAGTGCCTTGCCCATCTCTTACCAGTGGTTTTTCAGTAATGGTAATTCATCTTCTGAGTTTCAGCCGCAGCAGGTTTTTTCTCCACCGGGAGTTTACTCTGCTACGCTGATTGTTACTACCCAAAGCGTGTGCGTAGATACCAGCTTGTACGCCATTAATAATATTACAGTTAATCCTACTCCCAAAGCCGGCTTTACTTTTTCGCCGCAGCCTACAACTATTTTTGATCCTGACATTATGTTCACCAATACGGCCAGCAGCGATGTTTCATCATGGCAATATTCATTTGGTGACGGAACCGGTTCAAATTACGCAAGCGAAATTCATACGTATCTTAATTTCGGCGATTACCCGGTTATGCAGTTTGTAAGTAATCGCTTTAATTGTACCGACAGTCTTAAAGATGTTGTGAAAATCCTTCCTGAGTTCAGATTCTGGATCCCCAACACTTTCACGCCCGGCGATGATTTACTGAATGATGAGTTCTTACCTGTTGCCATTGGTGTTATCAAGTATCAGTTTGATATTTTTACGCGCTGGGGCGAAAAGATTTTCAGCACTGTTGATCCCCAACATGGATGGAATGGCTATTATAAAGGGAAAGAATGCCAGGAAGATGTGTACGTATGGCGCATCAGTTTTAAGAACATAGTTACTTACAAAGACGAAATTCATTTTGGTCATGTTCTTCTTTTAAAAAAATAGAGCGCTTTATTCTTTTGTTAAGTTTTAGGTACAAAGCCTGTCTTCCGAGTGCTACCATTTATAATAAAAAACTCACCGGATATAAACTTAACTGAAGCGTCAATGTATTTTATTGGTAATTTAAAAGAGAATTTATGCAGTGAAGAATGTTCTGTTTTATATCTTGATTTTTATGGCGATGGGCCAGAAGCTCCATTCAACTCATATTGTTGGAGGAGAAATTTTCTATGACCGCATTAATGATTCTACTTACAAAGTAACACTTAAATTATACCGCGATTGTTTCAACGGACTGGCGCCTTTCCCCGGCACATACGGCAATACTGCATTTACGCCAGCAATACTTACTGTTTATAATACCGATAGCCTCCTGGTAGACACGTTCGATATCGGTGCTCCCATAATTACGCAGGTTCCACCAAGCATTAACAACCCCTGCATTCATCCGCCCGGAGGAATTTGTGTAGAGCAGGGGGTTTATACTTATACCCTTACCCTGCCTCCCAAGCCCGGGGGCTATTATCTTGTTTTCCAGGTTGCATTCAGAAACAACAGCGTTCTTAATCTTCTAAATTCTGGCACACAGGGCGCAACCTATTATACTTTTATCCCCGGGCCTGAAGTAGCAGCAATAAACAGCTCACCAAGGTATACAGCATTTCCTCCAATATTTATTTGTAACAAAGTAACTTTTACTTTCAATCATAAAGCCACAGATCCCGACGCAGATCAGCTCGTGTATTCCCTTTGCGCTCCTTATGATGGGGTTCCAAATGGCGGCCCATCGCCCCCGCCTCCCTACCCCAACGTTAGTTACGTTGCGCCCTACAACGGCACGTACCCTATTCCATCGGCACCCGCCTTCAGTATAAATTCTGTGACCGGGGTGCTAACAGGCAGTCCCAACACCGTTGGACAATACGTGGTAGGAGTTTGTGTTCAGGAATTCAAAGGCAATACATTGCTCAATACGCATTTCAGAGATTTTCAGTTTAATGTGGTGCCTTGCATAGTAAATGTGGTGAGTGCCATTGCCGAACCTAAATCGCAATGCCAGGGAACCACAATCACCTTTACTAATTCCTCTCAAAGCAATATTGGCAATTTGAGTTTTCATTGGGACTTTGGAGTTCCTCAACTATCAAATGACACCTCGAATGTTCAGAGCCCAAGCTATACTTACCAGGACACCGGCAAATATCTTGTTACCTTGATTGCTAATCCCGGCAAGCCCTGCAGCGATACCATCACCAAACTTATTTACGTTTATCCACAGCTTAAGATTAATTTTCCGCCGGTGAGTAAGCAATGTTTTAAAGGAAATGCATTTTCTTTTTCGGCGCAGGGTGCTTACGTTCCCTCCGCAACTTTTAACTGGAATTTTTCTGCGGCAGCTACCCCGAGTACTTCCACGATAAAAAATCCGGGTCCCATTTTCTTTAATCAACCCGGAAAATATTTTGTTAAGCTCATTGCCAAACAATTTACGTGCGTTGATTCATTTATTGACAGCGTAAGAGTTGTTGCTCCGCCTGTAGCCAAAATTAATAATCTTCCGGTAACCTTGTGCGATCCGGCCACCGTGGCTTTCAGCAATGGCAGCACAAGCGATTTGCCGGTAAACTACCATTGGTTTTTCAGTAACGGCGCAACATCCAGCGCGTTTCAACCCGTACAGGTATTTTCTCCTGCAGGAGTGTATTCTGCGACACTTATCGTGATTACTAAAAGTGTATGTATTGATACAAGTTTGTTTTCAATAAATAATATTACTGTTACTCCAACGCCTAAGGCTGGTTTCATTTTCTCACCACAGTCTACAACTATTTTTGATCCGGATATACAATTTACCAATACGGCCAGCAGCGATGTGATTGCGTGGCAATATACCTTTGGTGACGGCAGCAGCGGTAATAACGCGAGTACGATTCACACCTACCTTGATTATGGCGATTTTCCGGTAATGCAAGTTGTAAACAATCCTTATTGCTCAGATACTTTGAAAGCGGTTGTAAAAATTCTGCCCGAATTCAGATTCTGGATCCCCAATACATTTACGCCTGACAATGATCTGCTGAATGATGTGTTTCAACCAACAGCTATTGGCACTATTAATTATCAGTTTTTTATTTTCACCCGCTGGGGCGAAAAAATATTCAGCACCAATGATCCTAAACAAGGCTGGAATGGCTTATATAAAGGGAAAGAATGCCAGGATGATGCCTATGTATGGCGCATCAGTTTTAAAAACGTAGTGAGTTCAAAAGAAGAAATACACTACGGTCACATTATGCTTCTTAGGAAATAAACCTCAGATTATTTTTTGATCCCTTCCAGATCCATGCCAACAAAGGGATGAGAAGAAGCGCTCCATACGTAAGGATCTTGTAGTGGTCATAGTAATTATTAAACGCTCCCAGAATAAATTTCAAACTAAAGCTTAAAAATATAACAACCATCAGGCTAACAATACATCGGAACAAGTTTTTTGAAACCGCCGCTGTTGTCATGTAATAACAGATGCAGCAAACCGCCGGGATCACAAATAAAAAAGCATAGGGCTGCTGGTGCGGGAAAATAAGCGGAATGATCAACAAAACGTAGCTTACCTCTACACAGCTCTGCCATTGACTTCTAGCCTTTTTCCAAAACGAAAGCCCGGTAAAATATAACGTCATTGCAACCAGCAACAGTCTGAAGGAAGTCAAAATAATGCTCAGCGTATTAAGCGAAACATCGGCAATATTTCTTTTTAAAGGAAGAGCATATATATCCGGCACATCTTTAACCAGTAACGTAGAAAGTAACGTTGACAGGCCATGGAAACTCCTTTCATCCACATCCAGTACATGAATCTGATTTGTTGGATTAATAAGATGAAACCATGTTTTAAGGAGACTCATATTATATTCGTGACCGATAAAAACCGAAGGCAGGAAAAGCAGTAACAGGTAGAAACCAATTACAAAACAACCCGCTTTAAAATAGCCCCGGTAAAAAAGATAGGGCACAAAAACCACAGGCAATAATTTGATGTTTATTCCCAAGGCGAGAATTAACGCGCCTTTAACCGGAGACCCTCTCAACACCTTGTACAGGCCGTAAATACAGCACCACAAAATTAAAATGGTTACCTGCGAATGATGAATATTGTCTTTTGCGAACCTTGCCGAAAATAAAAAAATAACTATAAAAAAGATATTCTGCCTTTTCTGTGGGAGACTTTTAATAAAATCTGCATTCATTAAAAGATAAAACAAATGCGCAAGGAGCGAAAGGTTGAAAATAAGCCAGAGCGTTTTTACCAGCACGAAGGGAAGACCGACAAAGGGTTTCAGAAGAAGACCGAAAAAAACAGAATAGTAATAATGAAAGCCATCTACGTAAGTGGTTTCAAATATATTGATGTGTTTACTGAGATCGTCCGCCGCTGATAAAAAAATGTAGAAGTCACCTTTACCGTCAGCCTCGCTGTAACAGTAAATAATTGCCAGGATAATGGCAACTGCAACAGCTATCTTGTTTTTAAATAATGACATTTAAATGGCAGGGTTAAAATAAACATCTAAATTTATATTTTAAATACGAGCTTTTGAAAGATCCCCTTACATACTTTTTCAAAGATCTTAATTTTAAAGAGCAGTCCGCCCTTTTTAAAAAACTGCTTTACATTTTTTTGATTATTAAATCAGCGTATTGGTTGTTCAGCTACGACCTCTTGTTTGGTCCTCACTCTGTCATTACGGTGAATGAAAGTCAGATCGAACCATTTAAAGCAGCAGCGTTTTTTCTTTACGCTCCAGCAAATCATCACTTATGTCTTTGGGCGCTTATTGCTGTTATAGTCTTAAGCATCTTCGGATTGTTTTTTAAAAAACTTTATTTCATTAACGACCTTGTCTTGTGGTTTTTGATCTTAAACCTGCACAACCGCGTCTATTCCACTTTAAGCGGCGGTGATTACCTTCTTAATCAATTACTGTTTTTTAATTGCTTTATCAGTAACGGATTTGATGCAAAAAAAACCTGGCCATCACAACTCAGAATATGTCTCCATAACTTTGGCGTTCTTGCGGTTTTAATCCAGGTATGCCTGGCATATTTTATATCGGGAATCACCAAGGCGCAGGACGCGACATGGCTATCCGGCGAAGCGGTAGCCTGTACCTCAGAAGTCGATCATTTCAATTTGTATCGCGGCATAGTGTTTTCCCGTGATTCGTTTTTAGCGCACTTGTTAAACTACACAGTTATACTTTACCAGCTTTTATTTCCTGTTCTTATCTGGCTCGGCAAATTAAAAAAACCATTGATTCTTATGGGCATTTGTATTCACCTTTATATAGCTTTTGTGATCGGCCTTATTGGCTTTGGGATAATAATGATCATTCCCTATGTTTTCTTTTGGCCACGCAGACAGAGATTGATGGCCGATTAAAGCAATTTCCATTTTTATCTCCTCATAAAAATTATTATCTTTACATTATGTTTACACATGAGCAACTGAAAGAACTTATTGAGCGCAGTCACGCGTTGAGGGGGTTTCTTTGACTACGATAGAAAGAAACACGACCTCGAACAGTTAGAAGAAAAAACCCTTGATCCTGAATTCTGGACCGACAGTAAAAAAGCGGAAAAAATTCTCAACGAGGTAAAACAGCTTAAAACCTGGACCACCGGTTACGATGACCTCATCCGAATGGTGGAAGACCTTAACACCCTTTACGACTTTTATAAAAGCGGCGACGCTACCGAACAGGAAACCGAGCAGGAATATCAGGCCTGTTTCAAAAAACTGGAAGAAATTGAATTTAAAAACATGCTCCGCGGCGAAGAAGATCGCCTGAGTTGTATTTTGCAAATTAATTCAGGAGCGGGTGGAACGGAAAGCTGCGACTGGGCCGGAATGCTGATGCGCATGTACATTATGTATGCAGAAAAACAGGGTTTTAAAGTTTCTGAACTTGATTTCAACGCGGGAGACGCGGCAGGAGTTAAATCTGTTTCCCTACAAATTGAAGGTGAGTTTGCTTTTGGTTTTTTAAAAGGTGAAAATGGCGTTCACCGTCTTGTGCGGATCAGTCCTTTTGATTCCAATGCCAAGAGGCATACAAGTTTTGCTTCGGTGTATGTTTACCCTATTGTTGATGATGAAATTGAAATTGAAATAAAACCAGCCGATCTGGAAGTATCAACTTCTCGAAGCGGAGGCGCCGGCGGACAGAACGTGAATAAGGTAGAAACCAAAGTACAGATGCTTCACAAGCCCTCGGGAATTGTAGTGGTGTGCCAGGTAGAGCGCTCGCAGCACGGCAACCGAGAACGCGCGCTTAAAATGATTAAGTCGCAGTTATACGAACTTGAAATGCGAAAACGTAATGAGAGCAAAGCCGCGGTTGAAGAAGGAAAGATGAAAATTGAATGGGGCTCACAGATCCGGAGTTATGTTTTACATCCCTATAAAATGGTGAATGACGTAAGAACCGAATTAAAAATTACGGATGCTGAAGGCGTACTGAACGGCGACCTTGATGAATTGATAAAAGCATACCTGATGCAACTCGGCGGAAGGCAAACTTCAAAACCGAATTCATGAGCCAACCCATAAGAGCAAAAAAACATTTAGGACAGCATTTTTTATGTGATGAACATATCGCAAAAAAAATCGTTGATGCTGTTCTCGAAAAAGATCGCCTCACTCCTTTAATAGAAATAGGGCCGGGTACAGGCGTACTCACCAAATATCTCATCAATGAGTTTCCCCAGTTTTTAGCACTTGATATTGACAGAGAGTCTGTAGATTATTTGCAGAATTTATATCCAGATAAAAAAGACCAGATTAAGTTTTCTGACTTTTTAGAAGAAGATCTTAAAACCTTTTTTCCTGATAAGTTTAATGTGATTGGAAATTTCCCCTATAACATTTCGAGCCAGATCATGTTCAGGGTTCTTGAGCACCGGCATGATGTAAATATTGTAGTAGGCATGTTTCAGAAAGAAGTGGCGCAGCGCCTCGCGGAAAAGCCCGGCACTAAAACCTACGGAATTTTAAGTGTGCTGCTTCAGGCTTTTTATAATATTGAATATTTATTTACGGTGCATGAGCATGTTTTTAGTCCGCCACCGCGTGTTAAGAGCGCGGTAATACGGCTCGAAAGAAATGCAACAATTAAACTCAACTGTAACGAGGAATTGTTTTTTAAAGTTGTCAAAACCACGTTTAACCAGCGACGTAAACAGATCAGGAATTCCATCCGGCCTCTGTATTTTTCTGAAACAGTGATTCATCCTTTATTTGAAAAAAGGCCAGAGCAATTGAGCGTACCGCAGTTTGAAGAACTGACGCGGTTTGTAGAAGAGAATGCAGAAGGAAGAAAATAATTAAAATTGACCCCTATCCCTGACAGGGTTTAAAACCCTGTCAGGGATAGGGTGATTAAAAAAATAACAAAATTATTCAGCGTTAATTGTAATTTCCATTAAAAACAGCGAACGCTTATCGTTAATGGCATCGAATGTTGTGTTTAGTTTATTGCCGCTTTTCATGGCAATGGTAATAAAGCCAAGTCCTGCTCCACCTTTGTCACTTAATTCATTATTCTCAAGATGCTCGAGGTAAAATGTTTTAAGTTCGGCGGGATCGTTAAAAGAATTTATCGTAGCGATATCTGCCTTTAATTTATCAATTACGTTATTGCTTATGAGGTTAGCCGTAATTACCTTCACCTGTTTAGACGTAATATTCAGAATAAAAAAATTATGCTGCGCGCCCACATCATCTTTATGACCATGGATCAGCATATTCTGCAGGGATTCCACACAAATAAAAAACACTTTCTTTATAACGGTTTTCGGAAGTCCTTTTTCAAGGATTTTTGCCTCTATTTCTGATTCTAATTTAGAAATAGTTTCAGTATTAAGAACACCGTCGTAAGCGAGCATTAACTCGCCATTCTGATTCACACTTTCTATTTGCCTAGAAAAGTGAATATCAAAAAACTCGTCTTCTTTATTTAGGGTCAAACTCACTATTTAAATAAACCGTTAAGCTGAGCGTCTATCATTCTTATTACTTTCCCAAGGTCTTCTTTGCTTTCGCTGAAGTTGATATCGTCAACATCAACAACAACTATTTTACCCGACTCATACCCTGAGCTCCACGCCTCATAACGCTCATTCAAACGTTTGAGATAATCCAGGCGAATACTGTTCTCATAATCCCGTCCCCGCTTCTGAATCTGTTTTACAAGCGTTGGTACGCTCGCTCTTAAATAAATAATAAGATCGGGGGCCTTCACTAAACTTTCCATTAATTTAAATAATGAAAAATAATTATCATAATCACGTGTGGTCATAAGACCCATGGCATGAAGGTTTGGCGCAAAAATATACGCGTCTTCATATATGGTTCTGTCCTGAACAACCGTATGTTTTCCCTTACGGATATCCAGAATCTGGTTAAACCGGTTGTTAAGAAAATATACCTGAAGGTTGAACGACCAGCGTTGCATATCTTCATAAAAATCATTCAGGTACGGATTATCGTCCGCGTCTTCATAATGAGCATGCCATTTGTAATGTTTTGCTAACAATGACGTTAAAGTCGTCTTTCCTGATCCAATGTTCCCCGCTATCGCAATATGCATACTAAATCCTTAAAATAATAGACTAAGATAGAAAAATAACTTACAAAAAGCAAAATATGTTTGACGAAGGGTAATTTTAACAAATTGATAATTAGCCTTTTAACCCTATTTTTTGTGCTCTTTTAAGTACAATTTGCAAATGCGACCAATAACTTCGTTAATTGGTTCAAATGTATACCCCAGCGTTTTTTTGATTTTTTCGTTCGAAAGGCGCTGTTTGTTAAGCGCTGAATTGATGATTGATTTTGTAAGCGCGGGCTCGCGTTTGTTAAATTTTGACAGAATTCCATCGGCCACTCTTCCTATCTGAAGAACTCCCGCTGAAGCATTTATAAATGGTTTACGTTTCCCAAAGGCTTCCTGGATTTTGTCGAACATTTCCTTAAAGGTATAATTTTCCTCAACGAGAATATAACGGTTCGCGTAATGTTTCCCATCTGTTAGCTTTATCATCGCATTCGCGACATCCATAGCTGATATCAGTCCGGCCGTTCCAAGCGTATAAAACATGTTTCCTCTGAAACAAGTGCTAAAAATACGTGAACTGCTTTGTTCCCAAAAACCCGGAGATAAAACCACACCCGGATTTACAATCACTGCATTCAAGCCTTCTTCTATTCCGCGCCAGACTTCGCGCTCCGCATTGTATTTGCTGATCGCATAATCGCTTTCTTTGCCGCTTGTTTTCCAGAAAATTTCTTCGGTCAAATCATTCTTATAGTCCAGGTTATTTATTGTTACAATAGAGCTCACATGACAAAGCGCTACGTTTCGTTCCAGACAGGCATTTACAACATTGGCCGTTCCTGTTTCATTTATTTTAAAAAGCTTTTGCCTGTTGCGCTTATCAAATGAAACGTAGCCGGCACAATGGTAAACCGTACTTACACCTTCCATTGCGGCCTCGATAGAAAAAATATCGCAAACGTCAGCTTCTATCCATTTGATTTTTTGGGCCAGTTCTTTTGACTTTGATGTGTAATACGAAAACAGTGTTTCAACCCTGCTTACATCGCTTGAGCTTTGCTTACATGCTATCACAGGTTGGCTGGCCTCAAGCAGTTTTAACACTACGTGACTTCCTATAATTCCTGTTGCGCCTGTTACTAAATTCAAAATATTTTATGCGAATGTTATTTTTTGAAATGCAAAGAAAAGGCCCATCTGCACACCTAACCCTAATAAAAATCCCGAATAAATCTGCGATGGACGATGTTCCTGTAAATACAATCTTGACACGGCAACCAAACCGGTAATAATAATGACGACAATATAAAAAAGCGTCATGTCGAATTTAATAAGGTAGGATAACGACACCAGCACTCCCAATAATCCTCCCAGGCCAACCATGTGCGCGCTGATCTTATATTTTAAATTAATAAGGGCTGTTAAGAGAATGCCTAGCCCACCGCCAAGGACAAAGAGCTTCACGCTGTTCCAGATGTTGATGTCCTTTAAAAGATAAAACAATCCGAAATAAAAAAGAGCGGTCATTATGTAAGGAAACGTCCTTTCTTTTTGATTAGACAAAGTTAAGCTTGGAATTCGTTTTAGCTTGTAAAGAATGGCGATGTTCAATACAGGAAACATAAATGAAAACAAAAACACTACAACCGAAATCCGCCATTTAGTTTCAAACGGCGTCATATAATCATAAACCGTATGCTGAATTCCAAAAAATAAAAGCAGACAGCCGTAAGTAGCCATTAGCAAAGGATGAAAGAGAACAGAAAAAAAAAGTGATAGTCCTTTCATGTCTTATGATAAAAGTTTTGATAAAGCCTCCATTTCACGCCTGGGGTCTTTATTAAGATAAATTATATTATACACCGCTGTGGTTATAGGCATGTTTACCTGATGTTGCCTATTTATTTCATAAACACATTTTACCGCATAATATCCTTCGGCGATCATATTCATTTCCAGCTGTGCGTTTTTAACACTGTACCCCTTTCCGATCATCGTCCCAAAAGTCCGGTTCCTGCTAAACTGGGAGTAGGCGGTTACTAAAAGATCTCCGAGGTAAGCGGAAGCGTTAATGTCCCGGCCGATAGGATGAACCGCGTCTACAAAGCGTTTTATTTCCTGGATAGCATTGCTTACTAAAACGGCCAGGAAATTATCGCCATAACCAAGGCCATGGCAAATGCCTCCCGCTACCGCAATTACGTTTTTTAAAACCGCTGAATACTCCGTTCCATAAATATCATCAGATACCGTGGAACGCAAATAACGGCAGTTAAGCAGCTCACTAACAGTTTGCGCGTTGGTGATGTTCTGGGAAGCAATCGTAAGATAACTTAGTTTTTCCATGGCTACCTCTTCGGCATGACAAGGCCCGGTGATAACACCAATGTTCTGAAATGGCACTTTGTAAACCGAGTTAAGATATTCCCCAACAATTAAATTGTGTTGAGGCACAATGCCTTTTATAGCCGAGAAAATCATTTTGTTACTTAGATCCCGTTCTTCAATTCCTTTAAACGCGTCGTTTAAAAAGGCAGATGGAACGGCCAGGACAATATATTCAGAATTACTTACACACTCTTTAACGGAGGTTGTGAAGTGAATTTTTGAAGTATCAAAATCAACGGAGCTAAGGTATTTCGGATTGTTTGAGTACTCCTTAAAATAATCAATATCTGCCTGATTACGAATGTACCAGTTAATGCTGCTGCAGTTGTTCAGGAATAATTTAGCGAGGGCCGTTGCCCAGCTCCCACTCCCCACTATCCCTATAGTAACTTCCATTTGCTTTAAAGTTACACAAAAATTATATCTTCCTCACTGAGGTTACCGGTTCCTGCGAAACGGTTGTACACGCGGGCCAGCGTGATCACATCCTTCTTACAATACGCGGCAATTTTACCAAGGTCTTTGTCTTCGTAATACGTTTTGCTCACTAGGCTGCCATCCATATCATCTTTTGGAGAGGGCACACCTAAAACGTGCGCAAGCAAATTTAACGAGCTGTAATTTTTAACGTCGCCGAATTTCCAGAGATCCATGGTGTCGATGTGCTTTACTTCCCATGGACGCATCCCCTGGATCTGCAACGCTTTTGGCAGAGGCAGATTGTTTATCAGGTAACGGCGACAAAGGAAGGGAAAGTCAAATTCTTTACCATTATGCGCGCATAATAAATGTGCGGCGGTATTAAAATGCTGTTCAAGCAATGCCGAAAGTTCATTTAGTATTTCAACTTCGTTATCAGAGCTGAGAGCCTTGATCCGGAATTTATTTCCGTTATAAAAACCCACTCCTATGCAAACCACTTTTGCAAACTCAGCATATATCCCAGCCTTTTCGTAATGGGTTTCGGCAGGCACATCTTTAATATAGTGCCATTTCCTGTCCCATAAATCTTTGGAGGCCTTGTCCAGGTCGTTGTATTTGTAAGTTACCGGAACAGTTTCGATATCCAGGAACAAAATGTTTTCGATTTTTGTTTTTGTCATCTTAATGGTTTTAAAATAAAAAGGGCGCAATTAATGCGCCCATAAAATTAAAAAAATAGTTTTATAAATTATTTTACACTGTTATACATTTTCGTAACAGCATCTTTCATCTCGGTTGCTTCACCCAGCTCTTTTTCAAACGCTGAAGTGTCCTTTTTCTCTACTTTAGCTGCTTCTATCTTCGCCTTAAGGGCTTTTTCCTTTCCTTCCCACGCTGCAGCTATGTCACGGATTCCTTTTACCGCGCCATATTTTGTAAATCGGTTAGCGCCTTTAGAAAGTGTTTCAAGATCTTTAGCTACTATCATTGCATCGGCCGAATTGGACAAGCGTTTCGCTAGTTTCGCGTACATCCCAATGAAGCCGCTGATCTCAAAACCAGTCATATATTTTAAATTGTTCTGGAAGAAAGGAATCTGCGCTTCCGTACCGTGATTTGAATACAGATCAGCGATCGGAAAAATAACATCTTTTCCTGTTTCAGTTTCAAATCCTTTCGCTTTTTCCATGCCCATTTTCGGATCATTTTTTGCGATGGCTTCAAGCGCCTCGCCACAGATAGCGTACGATGCCTCGCCCAGGGCTTTATTGTTCAATTCGAGCACATCAGCATCCTTTTCAAATTTCTTATTCAGGATACTCAACGCTTTTGCACGGATCTTGGTTTTTTTATCATTGGCGTAAATATTTAAAAGTGTTTGTTTTACTTCCGGCATTTTATCCTGCGGCGCTGAAGTTAATTTTCCAATAGCATAACTTCGCATCCCGGCAAATTTGTCATTCGTTGCCGCCTCCTTAAATAACGCCCAGGTAGCGGCGTCTGACATTTTATCGTCCAGCTTTTGCAGTGCTTCTAAACGGTCTTCATACAAAGGAGCATTTTTGTATTGAAAAATATATTCGTTCGAGGTTTTTGAATAATCAAGGTTACAAAGCAACTGGCGTTCCGCATCGAAATTAACCAACTGCGGTTCTCCGCCGGCTTTTAACGTAAACGTTTGTTTTGCTTCTGTAATCCATATCCTCGTTCTATCCGCTTTTCCGTTAACATAGATATCTATATCAACCGGCAACTTATACAAAGGATATTTTGAAAGATCCTGAGTTTGCTCTACCTCCAACTCTACCAGACCCGCCGAAGCATTATATTTCTGTTTTACTTTTAACCGCGGACGGCCTTTGTTAAGGAACCATTGATTAAAGAACCAGTTCATGTCCTCTCCGGTTACCTCTTCAAAAGCAAGACGGAGATTATGGATTTCGGCACTTTTAAATTTATTTGTTTCGAGATAGTTTTTAAGTGATGCAAAAAACGCGTCGTCTCCTACCGCTTTGCGTAGCATGTGTAGCACCTGCCCGCCCTTGTTGTAGCTGAAAGCATCAAACATGTCTTCACGCTCTTCATAATTAAAACGAATAAGGTTTACTTCTTTTGTTGAGCCCATGTACCCCTGCTTGCTTTGGTAGTGGTGCTGATCGGCAGCATCACGGCCATTTTTAAATTCTTCCCACATGTATTCACCGTAGGTAGCAAAACTCTCATTCAGCGGCAGATTACTCCAGCTCTCGCTGGTAACAAGGTCGCCAAACCATTGGTGAAATAATTCGTGCGCAATAATATCTTCTCCTTTTTTACCGTCAATCATTTCGCGTGTTGTTTGATAAACAGCAAAATCACCGTGCAGAGTTGCGCTTGTATTTTCCATCGCCCCGCTTACATAGTCACGTACCGCGATCTGCGCGTATTTTGGCCAGGCATAGGGCACCCCTAAACGTGTGGAGTAAAAATCAATCATTTCTTTGGTGTCCCCAAAAATACCTTTTGCATGCGGCTCATATTCTTTCTCAACGTAATAACTAACCTCTTTACCGTTCCATGGTTCGCCCACTACTTTTTTAAACATTCCCACAGCCATCATGGCAAGGTAAGGTGCGTGAGCCTCATCCATTTTCCAATGATCGGTTTTTGTTCCGTCGGCATTTTTTTTAGTGTCAACAAGCAAACCGTTAGACAGCGTGGTGTATTTTTCACCCACCGTCATAAATATTTCCTGCGTAGTTTTCGCGTTCGGACTATCAATTGTAGGAAACCAGGCGGAATTAGACTGTGTCTCTCCCTGGGTCCAGATCTGAGGCATTTTATAAGTATTCTCACCTGTTGGATTAATAAAATAAAGACCTTTGTCGCTGCTGATAGCGTTACTTCCTCCCGATTTTAATTCGTTTGGCTTTGCAGTGTATTCAATAGAAACATAGTAAGGCTCATTGCCAGGAACTACGCGACCAAGATCTATTTTAAGAGAATCGTTTTCGTATTTATAGGAGCTTCCGGCAACCACTGTTGTTTTTTCTTCTACTCCGGAATCGATTATTTTAGTTCCCACTTTTTTATTGATTGGAAAAACGCCCACTTCCATAACGGTAACGCTTTTAATATCCATGCCCCTGGCATTAAGATATAACGTACGTGTAGGATAAAAATGAGGTTTCAAGCGAATAGTGGCCTTTCCATTAAGGCGACTGTTGGCCCAGTCAAAACTCACATCGAGCCTGGTATGGATAAGATCGTGAAGCTTTGGATTGGACGCCCTGTACGTTTCTTTAACGATGGTTGGATTGGCCATTACGTTAATGGTATCAAGTGTAATGGCTGGTTCTTCGATAGTTGTTTTTACTACTTTCTTTTTTGGGGTACAGGTAGCAGTAAAAAAAGTAAGGGCAGCAATCGCGATTGTTATACGGGTGATCATCTATGTGTTTTTTAAGAGCACAAAAATGCCATTAATTTATTGAAAACCAAAAAATTAAACCTACAATTTGGCCAAAGGAAAATATTGATGATAAACGAAGAAATTCGATTTAATAAAAATTAAGAAAGTGCCTGGTAAGCGCAAAAGGACGATAGATAAGCAAGTGCTGTCATGAAAATCAATTGGGCAATGGGCCACTTCCAGGAATGTGTTTCGCGTTTTACGGTTGCAATAGTACTCATGCATTGCAGCGCAAACGCGTAGAACAGTAGTAATGACCAGCAGACCGCCATAGTATACATTGGCCCGCCGGAACTGTTTTTCTCATTCTGCAGATTTTTTTTTATGGACGTGTTTTCATCCTCCTGGTTAACACCGTAAATAGTTGCCATTGTTCCAACAAACACTTCCCTTGCAGCAAATGAGGTGATAAGCGCGATGCCTATTTTCCAGTCGAAACCCAAGGGCTTTATAACAGGCTCAATAAAATGACCTAGTCGCCCTACGTAAGAGTATTCGAGTTGCCGGGTTCTTAGCTGACGGATACTTTCTTTGCTTACCCCGGAGGAGCTACTTTCCGCTCGTCCTATTTCTGATGATATTTCTTCGAACTTTTTACCCGGACCATGTGAACTTAAAAACCAGAGGATAATTGAAATCGCGAGGATTATTTTTCCGGCATCAAGAACAAACACCTTCAATTTATTGATGACAAGAATGGCTATGTTTTTTGCTTGCGGCCAGCGATACACCGGTAGTTCCATTACAAAGAAAGAAGTCTCTTTAACTTTAATGAGTTTTTGCATGACAAAGGCGGTTGCTAAAGTGGCAAAAAACCCAAGCAGGTACATGGCCAGAAGCACCAGGCCCTTAACATTAAAAACACCCAGAAAAGAATTGTCGGGATATACCAAGGCGATGATAAGCGTATAAACAGGGAGGCGGGCTGAGCAACTCATGAGCGGCAAAACGAAGACCGTTATAAGTCGTTCTTTATAACTGCCGATGGTTCTTGTAGCCATGATGGAGGGTACCGCGCAGGCTGTGCCGCTGATAAGGGGAATTACCGATTTACCGTTTAGCCCGAATCTGCGCATCAACTTGTCCATTATAAAACTGGCTCGTGCCATGTAGCCTGAGTCTTCGAGTATCCCGATAAACAGAAACAGGAGCGCGATCTGGGGGATGAACATCACCACCCCACCGATACCAGCAAGGATACCACCCGTAAATAAATCGTTCAACTGCCCTTTCGGAAGATTTTGCGAAATAAAATTCTGGGTCTGCATAAACACGCCCTCGATCCAGCTCATGGGATATTCGGCAACAAAAAATATGAATTGAAACACCAGGAATAAAATCAGCAGCAGAAACACATAACCAAATACGCGGTGAGTGGTGATGGCATCGATACGCGAAGTTGCTTCTTTTATGGATAGCTGCTTCGGGGTTTTTACAAATTTGGTGACAATGTAATTGATAGTGTTAAACCGGTATAACTGGTCTGAATTGATGTCCTCACTATTGCCGGGCGATACCGTATGAAGGTATTCCTCATAATTGAACTTATTATTTTTCTGCAGGAAACTGATATCATAAAAAAAACTGTCGCTTACTTTCGCACGGGTTATAGCCCTTTTGAGATCTGATATTCCTCCCTGATGGCGCGAATCAGTTGGAATGACTTCAACGCCCAAAACGCTTTCCAGTCCATTGATATCTATCTTAATGTTTTGCTTTTCGGCCTCATCAAACATATTAAGAGCCAGTACTGTTTTATATTTTAAATCAATAGCCTGGCTGGCCAGCAAGAGATTTCTCTTGAGGTTAGTCGCGTCTACAACAATTATCAATACGTCAATTTCTTCCCTGTTGTTTATTAAAAATTCGCAGGCAATTTTTTCATCTGGTGTTTTGGCGAAAAGGCTGTATGTGCCGGGAAGATCTACAACAGAAAGTGAATAGGTAATCTGATTCTCCTGAAAAACGGTCTGGCCTTCGTGTTTATCAACCGTAACACCGGAATAATTTCCTGTTTTTTGTTTTAGGCCGGTAAGCGAATTAAAAAGGCTGGATTTACCTGCGTTTGGATTTCCTATTAAGGCAACCCTAAGCTTGGTATTTGTGTTTTGTGACAAAGAATTTATGCAACCAGTTCCACCATAACGGCGGCGGCTTCTTCCCTACGAAGACTGAGTTCATACCCCGCTACATGAATAGCCACGGGGCCTCCAAGCGGCGCGATTTTTGAAAGGGTAATGCGTTCGCCGGGTAAACAACCCATCTCAATAAGTTTATAGCTTAATGCTTTGTTGGTAAAAGCTCTTATAATGGCTTGCTGACCTTTTTGCAATTTAGCGAGGGTTCTCATAATACACTTTAAAGTTACTCTTTTTGCCTCTTTGCATAAATACCACAAATAGGGTATGAAAGGATTAAAAAGGAACAAACGTCAACCCGATCATGCCGTTAAAGCGCTGACTGGGATAGCGTTCCCAGCGATAGTACCGTTGATTTGCAATGTTGTTAAATCTTACAAAAAAGCTAAGCATTTTGGTGTAGCGATATTCCACTTCCAGGTTAATATCCGCGTATCCCTTTAGCTGCTTTGGCTTTAGAACTGCATTCCCGGCAGTATCGGTAACCTGCGTGAGGGCCCATTGTTTGCCCATAAATACTAGGTCAGCCCTTAAAATTATTTTACTTTGAAGATTATAGATTCCGGAAAAGGTCAGATCATAGTCCGGCTTATGATATGCGCGAGTAAGATTTTTTGGTTTATAGAGATAATAATTTCCTTTTGCGATAAGATTTATTTTTTCTTTCAGCTGGTATTTTAATTGTCCGCTAACTGTTACCAGTGAAGTATTATCATAGAGCACGTTGAAATGATTATACAATTGATTCGGGCCATTGTAATCCACTACGTAATAATGCATGCTGTCGTACTGACCGTAACTTACTTTTGCGTCGTAGGAAGTATTGCTGCTCAGATTCCCTCTTAACCCTACAAAAGCATTGTATTTGTTATTGGTGTTGGCATAACGAATGGTTGTATCAACGAAAGGATTTTCGCGGCTCAGACTCCTGAAACTATTTTTAATAAGACCCCCGTTTATACCCGCATAGGGAACGATCATGTTCTCGTAGATATCATAGTTTACGTTAAGCTGCGGATAAAAATAAAAGCGTGTAGACTTTTTAAAATTATCAATGGTAGCGCCAAGGCCCACATCCGCGTGCCATTTGTCTCCGTGCGCTTCAAAGGAGGGATTAATGGTTAATATCAGATCGTTAACCGTATCATTGCTTTGGCGGTGGTTATAAAAATCTGTAAGGAAATTAATATTCAGCTTTTCTTTATTGATAAACATATTGCCGTTCGCATTCAGCTTGATGTTATTTTCTTCTTCACGGTTTAAGTTCTGAAAATTGTAATAAGCAAGCTTAATGTCATGGTTCATGTGCGTACTGTCGGTATAATGACTGGTAAGCTGAAGTTTAGGCTCAAATAACTGGTACCGCTGTTTCGTATAGTTATTGTCTTTTATGTGATTAATGGAAGTATCGTACCCATAGTAATGCACAACATTTCTTTCATAATTGAAATCCCCTTTTAGCGAATGTTTCTTATACATTTTTTTGCCGAAAACACTAATTAAGTTATCGCTGAACCCTCCATACCCAACATCTTTAAGATGAGTGGTGCTTGAAAAATGTTTCAGGTGTGCGCCATAGCTTACATCTCTGCTTCGCGTGTTGCCAATCCAGAATTCACCATAAGGCATGTTGTAAAGCGGACCGTAACCCACTTTCAGAAGAGAGTGATAAAGTTTTGGAAGAGGTTCGTTTTGCATTTTAGCAGCCGTAATAGGCTGGGCCTCATACTTTGGAAACATGGGGGCGCTTGCGATTCCGTATTTTACATTGTCAATCCTTTTTACAGTATCTTTTATCTCAGGAAGATCAGCAAACTTAATAGCATCTTTAATGGTTGGAACGAAACCGCTCTTGGCGCTAAAGCTGATGTCGGTTCCTGATTGCCCTAAAGAAACCGCTACATACCCCAGCAGTAGCATTAAAATTAAAATCCATTCTACCTTGCGCTTGAGCTTTTTTGAAGCGGAAGCGGGTTTTGCAGGACAGATATCTTGTACCAGATCTATTGAATTCATGAATGCTTTATTTTGGTTGTTCTACCGTTGTGTTTGTTGGCGCGCTCTTATTCTGTTCGTATTCCTTATACATTTTATCAAACAGATCGCCATCTTTTTTAGATTGATTAAAATCAACTTTCATGTCTTTATTTTGCGGCGAAGCCTGCTGATTGTTTTGTTTTGCTTTTAAAGCGTCAAGGCGCTTTTTTGCTTCATCCACGTATTCCTGTTTTGGCTTACTGTCAATTATAGTTTCCAATATAACCTGCGCATCGGCTTCATCTCCCTTTGCCAGGTACTGATCCGCCAATAAAATCATTCCCTTGTTATTCCAGTCGTCGTTACTGTATTCATAACTGATGAGTTTGTTAATTGTTTTTTCAACCTCCTTATAATCCTGTTTTTTAAACTGAATCATGGCAATGTGATAATATGCTTCGGCGCCGGTGATATTTTTAGCGGTTTTTGTAATGGCCTTGAACTCGATCATGGCATCGTCGAGCCTGTTTGTTTCGTACAGCGATTTGGCCTTGATGTATTTTGCTTCGCTTAATTGTTGCGGACTTAATTTTTCGGTGCTCAACACTTTTGTGCATTCAGTAAGGGCGGTTTCAAACTGGTTTAAATAAAAAGCAGAGCGCATGGCACCGAAACGTCCAGCGCTTTTATTGGAAGGCGTTTCCGCTATATCCTGTAATTGCTGAAACAAAGGCAGGGCCTCTGCGTATTTTTTATCTTTATAATAAATGTAGGCTGCCTTTGCATACGCTACTTCGCTATACAAGCCGCGCTCTTTTCCAATAACGTAGAGGTAGCCTGTGAGGGCCTTCTCAAAATTACTCTTACTGTAATTACATTCTGCGGAGTTAAACTCTGCTTCGCTGATGTGTTTCCCATTTGGAAATTTACTAATGTAACCCTGCCATTGCAGTAACGCAACATCACAGTTTTTTTCTTCGTAATAGGCCTTGTACGCCGCTAGGTAAGTGGTCTTTTCAAGTTCATTTTCCGATAAAGGATTTCCAATTGCCGCGAAATATTTTTCCATCTCCTCGATCTTTCCTTTTTCAGTAAAGATCTTCTTGATTGCTTCAAGCACTTCTTTAGCGGCGTCACTCTTGCTATCCATCTTCACGAACTTGTCGTAATATTCAAATGCCTTATCGTCCTGTTTGCGTCCGTAAAAAATATTTCCGAGTTGTGCGTAACAATTAGGAGTGAAAGAAGAATGCGGATAATTTTTTAAGATGCGGTTATAATATACAATAGCGTTTTCTTCATCTTTTAAATTATTGTAATAAGTATCGGCAATTTCATTAAGCGAAGCGCTCATGTAATTTGAAGCGGGGTAACGCGACTCTATTTTTTTTAACTCAGTTATTTTTTCATTATATTTCCTGTTCAATCCGTCACATAGTGCCTTCTGGTATAAGGAATAATCAACGTCCATTTTATTTGCTTCAATGGCTTTGCTGTAATATTCGCCGGCCTGAATAAAATCATTATTCATAAAGTAACAGTCGGCAGTGCGGATCTGAGCGTCAATTACCTTATTTTCATCTTCTTTATTTTTGGACAATAAAAACTTTCGAAAAGATATGTTCGCGTTGGCGTAATCATCACCATTCTTATTGTCCTTGTCTCTTTCCTTTCGTTGAAAGTATGCGTAACCAATTGCGTAATTGCTCAGATCATATTCCTTCAACTGCAGAGTGCCATCCATCACCTGGAACTTTTTCCAGTTTTCAATAGCGGTTGTATAATCTTTTCGGTTGTAGTTAACCTCGCCCAACCAGTATTGCGAAAGGGCGTTAAGCTTCAGATCGGAATTCTGATTCAGTGACTTTTTAAATTGCTTTTCCGCATTAGCAAAATCGCTGTTATTAAAATATTCAACGCCACGAAAATAAATCAGCTTCTGGTAGGTCACTTTCAAAATAGGATCAATACTCTCCATACTCTCCATGCTTTTAATGGCGAGATCATAATTTTTAGTGGTAGAATACACATTGATTAAAAAATTATATACTTCGTCTTTACGCGGGGACGTTGGGTATTCCTTCAAATATTTTGTAAAGGCTTTCACGGCTTCGTTATACGGACTAAAATCCAATTCATAACTTAATTTCGCGAACGCAAAAAGCGCGTCTTCCGTGATTTTTTTATCGAAATTCGTTTGATATGCTCCATAATAGGCATTCTTGGCCTGAAGTTTTGCTCCCGTCTTAATGTAACAATCAGCCATGTGGTACCAGGCATTTTGCGAAAGCGAGTCTTTTGCTTCAGTAGCCTTTTCAAAATGAGAAACCGCTTCTTTGCAGTCGCCAGTTTTGTAATAACAATACCCGAGCGCGTAATTCCCCGCAGGATTGCTGCCCATGTTTGTTTTTTTCAAAAAGGTAAGAGCATTGTTATAGTCCTTGAGATTAAAATAACTCTCCCCGATCATCCGGTTTATCTCGTCCGCCTTCTGAACATGGTTGCTGTCGTTTAGTAACTCAGGAGCTTCCTTCGTTACAATCTCATACTTGCCCTGAATAAAATAAATTTGTGTGATGTAGTAAGGCACAACCGTTCCGAAGGTTTCATTTCCCACCAGGCGCTTAAAGCCGGCCATAGCCGTCTCGTAATTTTTTTCTTTATAAGAGATGTGTGAGTAATAATAGTTTGCAGGATTGGCGTATCGGTTATCTATATCTTTAATTTCATAAAGATCTGCTTTAGCCTTCTCGTTGTTTCCGGTTTCGTAGTAACTGTAACCGCGCTTAAAATATAGTTCGGCAAGCTGGTCTTTATCTAATTTATAGATGTCTACTTTCTGAAGAAATTCTAGCGTTTCAGAATACTTCTTCTTTCTGAAATTAGATTTTCCAAGATAAAAATGTGCCTGATTAATTTTTTGATCGCCCGGGTGTTGTTCAATGAATTGCTTCATCAACCATTCACCGTCTTTATTAAACAGCTCTATAGCACAGGCCGAAGAGTAGTATTGTGCGTCTGTTTTTAAAAGGGATGATGAAGCCGAAGAAATGTATTCAGTAAAATTCTTTTGCGCGTTTACGTATTGCTTTTTGTCAAACAATTCAAGTCCTTGTTTGTAGAGCGCGTCCTTATCCACATATATAGCGGTTTTTTGCGACAACAGGGTAGAACAGGAAAATATAAAAAACAGGAAAACGCTTAAATTTCTTATGCTGGTCATTAAAGTAAAATTGTGGTAAAAAATATCTCAATAAATTTACTTTTTTGCAGAGGTTGCTTTGTTGCTTTGAACAGGCAGTTATTAACCCGCTTGTGTTGATATTGGTATAATGACATACTTAAAAAAGGTTACAATGTTTTTACCTTTACAATCCTATGCCAAGCCTTATTAAATTTGAGAATGTCACCATTTTTCAGAATGAGCGTCCTGTTGTGGGCAACCTCAGCGTGGAAATAAATTCCGGGGAGTTTGTTTACCTGCTTGGCAAAACGGGCAGTGGTAAAAGCAGTTTTTTAAAGACAATTTATGGTGATCTTCCTCTCAACAACGGAACAGGTGTAGTGTGCGGGCAGTCGCTGAACAATTTAAAATCCGCACAAATTCCTTATCTCCGCAGAAAACTTGGAATTGTTTTTCAGGATTTTCAGTTACTGGGCGATCGCAGTGTTTATGAAAATCTTCGTTTTGTGATGAAAGCCACGGGCTGGAAAGAAGAAAGCAAAATAAAGGAACGCATTCATGATGTTTTGAAAAAAGTTAGTCTCGAAGGAAAAGAATCTAAAATGCCGCATGAACTTTCCGGTGGCGAACAGCAGCGCGTAAGCATTGCAAGGGCGCTGGTTAATGAACCGGAAATTATTCTCGCCGATGAACCTACCGGAAACCTTGATCCACAAACTTCGGAAGAAATTCTGAATTTATTAAAACAGATCAGCGAGAGCGGACGCGCCGTATTGTTGGCCACACACGACATGCTCATCTATAATAAATTCCGTTCGCGCACCCTGGTGTTTGAAGACGGAAAAATAAGTGAGAAAAATTAGGATCAGATTTTATCGTATTCTGATTTCACAAAATCCATTAATTCTTTTACATACGCCGGACTAAAATCAAACTTGATTCCTGCTGCTTTATAAATTTCAGGGATACTGCGAGTATATCCAAGGCCCAGCGCTTTTCTATAATTTTCAATTGCCTGTTTAGGATTCTGAAGATACTGTCGCCACATAGCCACAGCGCCCAGCTGCGCAAAGCCGTATTCTATATAATAAAATGGCACTTCGTATAAATGCAGTTGTATTTGCCATTTGCGCTTTACGAATTCTTCCAGGCCTTTGTAGTTGATCACGTCGCTTCCAAAGTCTTTCATTAATCCTACCCAGATCTTATAACGGTCTTCAACGGTGTGTTCCGGCTTCAAATACAATTCGTGCTGGAATTTATCAATGGCCGCAATCCACGGCAGCGCGTCGATAACACCTTCCAGCTGCTGTCGCTTGGCCCGTTTTAATTCATCCTGATCCTTGAAGAAAATATGCCAGTGTTCCATGCTGATCAGTTCCATGCTCATGCTTGCGAGCTCAGCTACTTCACTGGTGGGCGATTTAAATTCAACCAGTTCCAGATCTTTATCCAGGAAAGAATGAATGGCATGACCACCCTCGTGTACCATGGTTACCAGATCGCGGTGCAAGCCCACAGCATTCATAAAAATAAAAGGGACATCGGTTTCATATAAAGGATATTGATATCCGCCAGGCGCCTTCCCCAAACGACTTTCAAGATCCAGACGACGCATTCGCTGCATGATCTCAATACAGTTGCCAAAAAAAGGATCTATTTCATTAAAACAGGCAATTGTTTTTTCAATGAGTTCGCCCGCGTTCGCGAATGGCTTCAAAGGGGGCTGTCCGTTCTCGTCCACTGCAGTATCCCACGGCCGGTAATCATCCAGCTTTAGTTTTTCCTTGCGCTTTTTTTCGTGTTCTTTAACAAGAGGAACCACGTGCTGTTTAACCGATTCATGAAAGTTAAGACAATCCTGCACTGTATAGTCAAAGCGGCCCAGCGCACGGTGTTTATAATCGCGATAATTACTGTATCCGGAGTTAAGGGCAACTCTGTGTCTTAACGAAATTAATTTATTAAAAAGGTCATCAAGTGCTTTTTCGTCCTGGCCTCTTCGCTCCATTATCTTGTAATAGATTTCTTCACGCACCTTGCGGTCAAGGTCTTTTAAATAAACGGACGCTTTCTGCAAGGTCATTTTTTCACCTTTGTATTCAACGCTCTGCTCTCCGCTGATGGCACCGAACTGCTGCTCGAGCTCCTGCAACTGTGTGTTAAGCGGAATGTTTTCTTCCCTGAATAATTCTATGCTGTTTTTAATCCCACGCAAGTAAATATCATAGCCTGGCTTTGTAAGTTCGCCGGTGAATTTACACGCTACCAGTTTTTTATTCAGTTCGTTACTTACCGGTGAAATATTTGGCTCGATGTTCTGAACAAAATCATTGAAACTCTTCCGCAATTCTTCGTTTGCGGTATCGCAGGTCATTTTAATATAGCGCCACGCCATGTCTTCACTTACTACAGAGGACAGCTCGGAATTATCTTTAAGCCACCCCTCAAGGGCTTCTTTGGAATCCAGTTTTCTGTTTAAGAGATCATCAAAATAAGGTTTTAATAGTTCCCAGGTTGTTACCCTGAAGTCTGGTTTTACAAAATGTCGTTTCATGATTTCCTATAAATGATACGTTGATTTTTTTCCTATGTTGTCGTAATTGGCTTCTATCCATGAATCGCAGGCCTCATAGCCCATGGTTTTCAAATGCATTAAGAAGTCCCAGGTAGTATTTAATTTACTTGAAAGATTAAGGTTGCCAAGATTTTTATCTGCACTTAAACTATGCAGGTTAATTTTTTTTAATTTGCCGTCGAATGTAATTCCTTTATCCACCAGCGTGTTGATAAATTCAAGTTGATTTATTTCAAGCGCAAGAGAGGAATTAAAACTTATTTCATTTACCCGGTCTTTAATATCCTCAACATTATCGGGCACGCTGTTAATGTTAAAGGGGTTTATTTTTACCAGCAGGATATCATCCGTGCCTTCGGTATGTTCTGTTAATGGAGAGAGTGGTGGATTACCCATATAACCGCCGTCCCAGTAAAATTCACCATCTATTTCAACAGCTTTGAAAAGATAAGGCAAACAGGCGCTAGCCAAAATTGCCTTTGAAGTAATTTCCGAGGGACCAAATATTTTTGCTTTACAGGTTTTTACGTTAGTGGCGCACACAAAAAGTTTAGGCGGACTAATCTTCTGAAGTTCATCAAAATCAATAAGGTCGTTAAGAATTTTTTCGAGCGGGTTAATGCCAAGCGGGTTAAACTGTGAGGGGGCCATACTGTCGGCTGCAGCGCTGAACATTTTATAGAGCGGCGAGTAATCCATATTCCCAGGGCTCATCATTTTATCGAGCCAGGTAGGTTGCAATAAAGAGAGTTTGCCTGCTTCAGAAATTTTATGCCAGAACTTTACCAGAGTATGCTTCGCAAGATTGCGCCCTCCTTTACTTAATCCGTAAATGGTACACACCCCGTTCATCGCGCCTGCACTGGTTCCGCAGACTCCGTCTATTTCTATTCTTGGTTCATCCAACAGGCGGTCTATTACTCCCCACGAATAGGCGCCGTGCGCTCCTCCCCCCTGTAAAGCCAGGTCTATTTTTTTTACTTTTATTGACATAGTCTAAATTTAATAAAGATTTTGATACTCTTTATACTAACGGGGATTTAATTGGTATAAACTCTGGGAGCTGTTGAGCCGGTGCTCTTTACGACGAGGATCAATTTTAAGTTTTTTAGCACACAGGAGCGCGTACCCTCGAGGTAATTTTTTACAAAGGATTTTATCATCTTAAAATTATTTCCGGAAACATCAGGGTTTTTTTCAGTTTCGAAATAATGAATGCTGTTGCTCAGTGCCAGCACAAAAGACTCCTTTCCAGCGAAACGATTTGCCTGATGGGCTGTTACTATTTCAGTGAAAATATCGGTGCGCTGCAAACCGCTATTTTCATACACGGCGTATAAATTATAATTTGAAGAAGGAGGGGGAACAAACACATTCCAGTTCTGATGAAAATAGGGATACATGTAAAAAAAAGAATACTTGTCTTTTTTAAAGCTATACATAAGAAGGAGTGTAAAATGAACACATAAAATAACAAGTCCCGCAACAATAATCACCTTCTTTACTTTTATGTGCATGGCAGGCTTAAAATTAATAAAACTTTACGGCTTTAGTGTTAATGCTTAAATGATAAAAAAACCGGGCCAGCTCTTTGAATTTATAAGTTAATTGCTATTTTCGTCAGCATAAGGTCCCCCTAAATTAAACCTTCATTGAATGAAATTAGTTGTTATTTCTTCCGCCAAAGATCATCCGGATGAACGTATTCTTGTCGCCAAAATGTTCGAGAGTGGGCTTACCACCTTTCATTTAAGAAAACCAAAATATTCTACCAACCAGATGCGCGAGTACATAATGGATATACCGGAGCACTTTCACAACCGGATCGTTATTCATTCCCACCATCAGCTGGCATTAAAATTTAATTTGAAAGGTGTTCATTTTACCACCACGCATCTGAGTAAAAAATGGAAGTACTGGTTTGTGCGTCAGCGCCTGAAATTAAAGCTTGGCACTATTTCAAAAAGCAGGTCCTATTCCAGGCTCCCGCAAGTGTATAATAGCGAAGAATATAATTTCACCTATTATTTACTTGGCACTATGTTCAATAGCTTAACCGGCGCGCTTTACAGCGGATTTTATGAAGAGGGGTTAATTGCGGCTATTAAAAACACCCATAAAAATTTTGTTGCAAGAGGCGGAACTACGCCGCAGTCTGTAAAAAAAGCAAATGATCTTGGCTTTTATGGCATAGCATTTAATTCTTACCTGTGGGATGCCCCGCACCCTTACCAGCATTTTGTAAAAATATTAGACGCTTTTAAAGCAGATAATATTTTGCTTGAATAGTTATTTAGTGAGAGTTACCCTACCCGTGAGTTCAAGCGCCTTCCCTTGCACGTTTAGTAATTTTATATGCCACACGTACACACCATTTTCAACAGGCTCGTCGTTTCTACCAACATAATTACCTGGCCAGCCTTCTTCAAATTTAGTGGTTGAAAACAGTTTTTCGCCCCAACGGTCAAAAATATTCAATTCGTATTTTACGATGCCGAATCCTTTAGGATTAAACACATCGTTAACACCATCACCATTTGGTGTAAACGCATTTGGAACATATAAACCATAATCTTCTCCGACAAGCACCGGCCTTAGCAGCGTGTCTATACAACCTTTATCACTTGTAACAATAAGAGCAACGGCATACCCTCCCGGTGTTGGGAAAATCATACTCGGATTTTGATCGGATAGTGTTATATTATTTCCAAGGTTAGAAAAATTCCATGAATAACCGGTGATGTTGGCGCCATACGAAGAACTCGTAAACTCAACCTGTTCGCCATCCACAGGCCGTTGCGGAGCAAAATTAAAATCTGCAACTGGAAGCGGGTAAGATGTTACCGTAGTGGTAGATGTATTTGAACAGCCATTAATATCGGTGTAAGATGATTTGATTTTAAAATCGCCGGGGCTGCTGTAACAGTTTGTTGCGCTGATGCCGCCGCCGGTGGTTCCAAAGCCAAAGTCCCAGGTACATAACTGCAGAGGCGTTAATGACTGACAGGTAAAGGTGATACAAAAGGGAACACATCCTGCAGTTTCGGTAGACACAATGCCTGCCGAAGGCAAAGGATTAACAACTACGTTCAAGGTTACACTGGCCGAGCAGCCAATATTGTCGGTAACAGTAGCCATATAAACCCCTGAGTTGGCGGTAGTGGCAGGTAATATGATCTGGTTTTGCCCGTTGGCTGCATAGCCGCTTGGCCCAGACCAGCTGTAGAACACGCCCGTTGGAGCGCCCGAAGAAAGAGTAAGCGTTTGATTTGTACACACCGGGCCATTGCTGCTCATTGTTGGCGTTGGTATCGTATTAACAACAACGTTGGTTAAAGAAGTGCTTTTACAACTATTAGCATCGGTTACGGTAACAGCATAATTTCCTGCCATGGAAACGGCCGCATTTAAAATAGATGGTCCCTGTGCTGAGGACGTAAAGCCTGCCGGACCTACCCATGAATAAAGGGTTCCACCTGTTGCTGAAAGTGTAATTACCTGGTGTTCACAAACCGTTGCGCCGGTTGCGGCTATAACAGGCAAGGAATTAACTACTAGTTGATACGCTGCAGTATTCGTACAATTGTTCCCATCAGTAGCCGTTACAATATAATTGCCGGCGTTGTTTAATGAAGAGGAAACTACACCTACCGAATTACCATTTCCCGTAAATCCGTTAGGACCGCTCCATGAATAGGAGTTGCCACCTGTAGCAGTAAACGTTGCCGGCTGATTTAAACATACGGGTCCGTTACTTGTAATGTTTGGGGTTGGTAAAGGATTAATTGTAACGGAGGCGGATGCATTGCTTGAGCACATGCCAACTGTTACTGTTAAAGAGTACATCCCATTTGCTGCAAGACTTACATTATTGATTGAAGGATTTTGTGCGCCACTAACAAAACCGTTAGGCCCTGTCCAGCTGTAACTTGTGCCACCAGTTGCGTTCAGGTTTAATGAAGCACCTGCACAAGGAGTGTTACTTCCGATGGAAGGTATGGGTAAAGGCACTACAGTAGCGTTGGAAACCGCACTGGCCGTACAGCTTGCGGCTGAAGTTACAACGACTGTATATCCGCCCGACATTCCTATCGTTGCGTTAGGAATAACAGGATTCTGAATATTGGAAGAAAAAGCAGATGGTCCGCTCCATGCATAACCTGTTCCGCCTGCTGAATTAAAACTTAAACTTTGGTTAACACAGGCCGTTGGATTATTAACTACAACAACAGGCAAAGGATTCACCACCACATTTGTAGTAGCGGATTTAATACACCCGTTAACATCGCTAACGGTTAGTGTATAAGTTCCGGCATTGGCTGCGCTTGCAGAGGTAATGGTTGGATTTTGCTGGGTATTATTAAAGCCGGGGCCTGTCCATGTATAAGTAGTACCACCTGTACCTGTAAAATTAATTGCTGTATTGGCGCATACCGCACTGTTGCTGGTAGCTGTGGGAACCGGTAAAGGGTTAACAGTAACCGACTGAGTAGTACTATTGGAGCATGTTCCTGCTGTGGCGATAAGTGTATAAATTCCATTAGCAGCTAACGTAACGTTTGCTATGGTAGGATTTGCGGTACCGCTGGAGAAACCATTCGGACCACTCCAGTTGTAAGTAGAGCCGC
Organism: Bacteroidota bacterium; assembly: GCA_013816895.1. Taxonomy (GTDB): domain Bacteria; phylum Bacteroidota; class Bacteroidia; order B-17B0; family Aurantibacillaceae; genus Aurantibacillus. The sequence goes on along the minus strand of JACDDR010000027.1, from coordinate 67 downwards.
CCCCTGCTGTTAAGGAAAGCGTTGCGCCAGCACACGGCGTATTGCTTGCAATAGAAGGTAGTGGAAG
>JACDDR010000026.1:24360-41140 GCA_013816895.1 Bacteroidota bacterium | reverse complement strand
AGGTAGCGCCGTTGCGGTTGTAGCGGGAGTTGGTGCTGTTACCGCATCAGGCCTCACGCAATTTTGTCCTTACGTTCTTTCATCAGTAGCAGTTCCTCTTCCCATTGAACTAGTAGATTTTAGTGCAGGTTGTTCGCCCGATGATAAGGTGATTCTGAACTGGAGTACCGCTTCTGAAAAAAATGGCGCGTATTTTGCTGTTATGAATAGTAATGACGGCTATCATTTTACAAAGATTGCTACCATTAACGCTACAGGAAATTCATCATCCCTGCATAAATACTCTTATACAGTTGATCACCGGAGTGAATATGGAAATTACTATTCCCTAAAGATGGTGGACATAGATCTAAGCTCTTCTAATTCTAAAACTGAATTTGTAGGAACAGACTGTAATAAAGAGCAGGCGCCTGATTTATTTTATAACCAGCAATCCGGAATTGTGGTTACCGCAACTACAAAAGAAGTAAGGGCTTATATACTAAATATATTTGATGCCGCCGGGCGCTTAATAAGAAAGAATGATTTCACAATGGGCTCAGGATATAATAATCACGCAGTAGAACCCCAAGTGGCTAATGGTGTTTATCTTGTTACGCTCTCTTACGGAGATGATAAAAAAATTTCCAAAAAAATCGTGATCGTGAATTAAGCCTTTTAAAAGCGAAAGATCTCAGCAATTATTCCCGGTACAATTCCAATGGCAATTACAATTGCGGAGGTAAGGGTAATCACCATCACGTTGGAGCGCTCAAACACTACAACTTCCCGGTTTTCAGGTTTCTTAAAGTACATGGCGATGATCACCTTCAGGTAATAATACACACCAACGGCCGAAGTGATCACTGCAAGGATGAGTAACCATTTATATCCTGAACCAATCATTGCAGTAAACACAAAATACTTCGCGAAAAAACCAGATGTGATCGGAATCCCTGCAAGCGAAAGCATGGCAATAGTCATGCACAAAGCCATTGCAGGATTGCGTTTCCCAAGTCCGTTAAACGCGTCAATGTTCTCATCACCATTTTTGGTCACGTTGTATAACACTCCGAAAGCAGCAATGCTTCCTATTGAATAAGCCAGCGAATAATATAAAATTGCATCAACGGAAAGGTTACTCCGGATATTTGCGAGAACAACCATCAACATAAATGCAGCGTGACTAATACTGGAATAAGCCAGCATACGTTTTACATTGCTTTGCATAGCCGCACTAAAGTTTGCAATGATAAGCGACAAGGCAATAATTCCCGCAAGAATTCCTGTCCACACTTCACTAACCCCCGAAAAACCAACAAGGAATAAGCGCATAATAGCGGCAAAAGCGGCGGTCTTTACAACCGTACTCATCAACGCGGTAATAAGTGTAGGAGAGCCCTGGTAAACATCGGGAGCCCAGAAATGAAAAGGTGCCGCTGATACTTTAAAACACATGGCAATTAACATCATGATAACGCCTACGTAAAAAAACATCGGTATACCGGCCGCGTTAGCGCTGATATATTCTCTTATCTGCATCAGGTCGAATGTTCCGCTTGCGCCATATATCAAAGCAATTCCGAACAAAAGAAAACCGCTTGCAAACGAACCCATGATAAGATATTTAAATCCTGCCTCATTACTTTTGATATCCTTTTTCTGACTTGCCGCTAAAACGTAAAGCGGAATACTCATGATTTCAATTCCAAGAAACAAGGTGGTCATGTTACTAAAGGCTGTTAACATAAGAGCGCCTACTAACGCGAAAAGCACAAGAGCGAAATGATCCACAACATTTGTTTCTTCTTCAAAATAATCATTGGCAAGAATGAACCAGAAAAAAGCCGTTGCGATAATAATTCCTGAAAATGCGATTCCCAGTTTATCAAACGCGATCATGTTGCTGAAATACGAAATCGCGTAACCGTTTGTCCACTCCATAAAATTAAGGGCGTAGGCTGCAACAATTCCCAACAGTACAATTGGAAGTAAAAGTTTTTTAAACTTGAAGATCTCAGCAAGCATTGCTAAAACTCCCAATCCACTTATTATCAATAGTCCTTTCATAGTTATTATTTACAATTGTGAATTTATTTCAAATGTGTCATTAATACTTTCACGCCCTCTTCTGCAAGATCATTTAATGGCTTAGGATAAACACCAAATACAACTACAGTAATACATATAATAATCAGCACTGCCTTGTCCGTTGCGGCTAATGGTCCGAATGCAAGATGATTATCTTTTCTTTCGCCGAGCATAATACCCTGATAACTCCTTAGCATATACACCGCTCCCAGGATAACACTTAAGCCCGCAAAAGCTGCTATAACCGAACTGTATTGATAAATACCATTTATTAAAAGAAATTCCCCCACGAAACCGTTGGTTAAAGGAAGCGCTACTGAACCGAGTAATATAATTAAAAACAATACCGCAAAGTTTCCGTTCATGCCACGAATACCTCCTAATTTATCAATCTCACGGGTTCCGGTATGACGGAGCAGAATATCTGCAATTAAAAATAGTCCTACTACATTTACGCCGTGAGCGAGCATCTGCATTACTGCGCCCTGCAAACCCTGCTGTGTGGCAGAAAAAATACCCGCGGAAATCAATCCAACGTGAGCAATGGAAGAATAAGCGATCAGTCGTTTATAATCTTTTTGAACGATGGCGATGCACGATGCATACACTACGCCTATTACCGATAAACAGATAGCGGTGTTGCCCCACCTTGCAAGACCAAGTGGTACGATCGGCAACAACCATTTCATAACTCCAAATGTTCCCATTTTCAGCATTACACCCGATAGCAGCATGGTACCTTGCGTAGGGGCATTCACGTAAGTGTCCGGCTGCCATGTATGAAAAGGAAATACCGGCATTTTAACGGCAAATGCCGCAAAAATTAACCAGAACACTGCGCCCTGCTGGCCTTCACTTAAGGTTTTACCCGCGCTGTAAAGATCCTGCACCGCCCACGATTTTACTCCGTCTACATTGGTGTGATTGTAAACATATATCAATCCAACAAGCATAAAAAACGAACCCAGAAATGTGTACACGAAAAATTTGAACGTGATGGCTGCCCTGTTCTCGCCACCCCATAGGAGGCAGATAAAATAAATTGGGATCAATGCGAGTTCCCAGAATACGTAAAACAGGAAGCCGTCGTTTGCCGCAAACACACCAACCAACGCCATTTGCATTAAAAGAATTAAACCATAAAAAGAAGAAGGGTTTTCATAATTATTTGTAAAGGAAGACAATATAATCAGCGGCACAAGAAACGTAGTAAGCAACACCAGCAGTAAACTCATTCCGTCCAAACCAACGGAGAAGCTTATTCCCAATGAGCGAACCCAGGTGTGGTGAAAGGAAAGCTGGCAACAGTCAGGATCACTTTTATAAATCGCAAAAGCAACAAGGGCCAAAATAAATTCTATAACCGAAAGGCCGAGGGCCAGGTTGCGCGCTGTATTCCCCTTCACAAAAAACACCAGCAAGGCTGCGAGTAGCGGAAATCCTATTAATAAAGCTGCTAACATAAATTTTTAAAGCTATTTAATTATAAAAGTGAATAATAAAATTACAAACACACCCACTACCATGCCAATTACATAAAACCCGATGTTTCCCTGTTGCAGCTGGCGCACGCCGGAGCCAATTCCTTTAACAACACTCCCTACACCATTCACAATCCCGTCGATCATGGCTACATCAATAAACTTATGAAAGATCTCAGAGATCATGTCTAACGGTTTGCGTATTACCTTCTCGAATAATTCATCGATATAATATTTTTTATAAATAACGCGTTGCCATGCCTTTAAGCGATCTTCTCTTTCAGCAGGCAGCACATTGTATACACGATACATCCTGTGTGCAAAAAAGATAACGGCTAATGCAGAAGCCACTGCCAGCCCCATAAGCATCCATTCTGTGTCGTGATGAAGAATGCTTGGATCGGGTCTTAAAATAACAGATTCAAGATTGTGATGCATCCAGTTTGGCATTCCCCAGAATTCCGGCAAGCCAAGAACTCCGCCAAGAACAGATAAGATTGCGAGTACAACCAGAGGAATGGTCATGGTCTTTGGCGACTCATGCAAATGATGTTCCTGGTAAGGCGATCCGCGGAACTTTCCGAAGAACGTGAGAAACAACATTCTGAACATATAAAAAGCCGTTAACATGGAAGTTACCATGCCTAGGAACCAGAGAATTTTGCTGTGCTCGTAAGTGTGCGCGAGAATTTCATCCTTACTGAAGAAACCGCTGAATGGCGGAATACCGCTGATAGCGATGGTGCCAAGCAGCATGGTAATAAAAGTGATTTTAATATGTCCCTTCAGACCTCCCATTTTTCTGATATCCTGCTCGCCACCCATGGCATGAATAACCGAACCAGCACCTAGAAATAACAAGGCTTTAAAGAAGGCGTGAGTTGTTACGTGGAATACGGATGAACCGTAAGCGCCAACACCTAACCCAAGGAACATTAAACCCAGTTGCGAAACTGTAGAATAAGCAAGAATTTTTTTAATATCATTTTGAAGCAAGCCAATGGTTGCGGCAAACAAGGCTGTAATAATACCAACAACAGCAACTACTTCGCTGGCCACATCACTGATGGAATAAAACACGTTTGAACGCACCACCATGTAAATACCCGCAGTTACCATGGTTGCAGCGTGGATCAATGCCGAAACAGGAGTTGGACCCGCCATAGCATCCGGCAACCAGGTATATAAAGGAACCTGTGCCGATTTTCCCATTGCCCCAATAAATAATAACAATGCTATCGTAGTAATAGTTGACGTTTCAACGGTACCGGCCTTGCCAAATACATCGAATGAAACACTTCCAAAGGTTACAAAAATTAAAATGATTCCCAGGAGGAACCCAAGATCACCAATACGGTTAATCACAAATGCTTTGCGCGCCGCATTATTGTATTGCGTGGTCTTAAACCAGAAGCCAATGAGTAAATAGGAACACAAGCCAACGCCTTCCCATCCAACGAACATGATCAGGTAATTGTTTCCTAACACAAGAAGCAACATAAAAAACACAAAAAGATTGAGGTAGGTAAAGAAACGCGAAAAACCTTCGTCATCGTGCATGTACCCGATCGAATAAACATGGATCAGAAAACCAATACCTGTAATAATAAGAAGAAACAAAGACGAAAGCGGATCCAACAAAAATTCGAATGGAATTTGCAGCGTTCCCGAACTGATCCATGAAAACAAATTAACCACCTGCGATTTCTGTTCCATGCCCTGTAATTCAACAAATACAATAACGGACACTATAAAGGAAGCCAGTATACTCACACAGGCAATCATACCGCTAACTCCTTTACTTAATTTCTTCCCAAAAAAACCATTGATTAAAAAGCCAATCAACGGGAACAAAGGAACGAGGGCTATTAGTTTTATCATATATTTTCTATTTACAATTTTTTGATTTACAATTTACGATTGAGAAATTGTAAATTAATTTCTTTAGTTTTTCAGGTTACTCAATAAATCAGTATCAATACTTTTAAGATTACGGTAGATCATACTTAAGATGGCAAGTCCTACCGCCACTTCAGCAGCCGCAACCGCCATAATAAAAAACACAAATACCTGTCCGTTTGCATCATGGTGAAGCGTACTGAAGGCAACGAGTAAAAGATTAACGGCGTTGAGCATAAGCTCAATACACATAAAAATAATAATTGAATTGCGACGCGCCATTACGCCTATTGCGCCGATTATAAAGATCACTGTGCTTAAGAGCAGGTAGTAGTTTATGGAGATGCCGTTTATCATATTTACAATTTGCTTATTTACAATTTACGATTGTAAGGATTTATATTTATTATTTTTAGCTGTTATCGCAGAAGCTGCAAATATCTTCTCTAACTCTTTTGATTCCTGAAGTAACCGCTCAAAGTGTTCATCCTGTATCTGGTTGTGCTCTTTAATTAATTCTAACCAATAAACTGATTCATCTGACTCTTCTTCTACAATCTTTAACTTATTTATAAAATCAGCTGTCGATTTAGCTTTAAACGCCGCACGATAATTAGCTCCAACGGAAGTAGCCGAACGCATAACTTGTTTTCCCATTATTTCGTTTGCGTATGACTTTTTTAATCCATCAATAGTCCTCAAAGTCTTTAAAGCAAACTCGAAAGTTCGTTTTTTTAATATTTCGGGTGTAATACTCATCTGCAATTGTAAATTGTAAATACTTAAATCGTCAATCCTATTTAATATCCTTCTTCCCTATCATAATAGCCCCAACCATCGCTGCCAGTAAAAGCACGCTCGCGATTTCAAAAGGAAATAAAAATTCGCTAAATAAAACCTTTCCTAAATTTTTTACCGTGCCAATTTGTGAAGCGCCGTAGGATGACAGGTTAAGTTGTTCCGTTCCTTTTAAAGTTCCTACCAAAACAAACAGCAACAAGCCACCCGCAATACCGGCAATGATTTTTGTGATCCATGTTTTTTGCGGCTCCGTATCCTGGTTAAGATCCATTAACATTATTACAAAGAGGAAGAGAACCATAATGGCTCCTGCATAAACAACAATGTGAACGATTGCAAGAAACTGCGCGTTCATTAACAGGTAATGTCCTGCTATGCAGAAAAAAGTCATTACCAGATAGAGTACGCTGTTTACAGGGTTGCGGCTAAACACCACCATTAACGCGAACATGATAGCCAGGAAGGAAAGAATCCCGAAAAGCCATTGTGTAATTGTGTATCCTAACATATATTTATTTACAATTTGTTTATTTACGATTTAAAAATGTACAAAACCCTTACAAATATAAAACAGTTGATAAAATCATGCTTCTTTTTAACATAAAGCTTTCAACTGATATATATATAATATCATCCAAAATTACATTGCTTTATTTATAATTAAAAACATCTTAGTAACCTTTGTTGAATTACTGCTTTTTAAATTAAGAAAATAAACGCCATTTACCAAGCCCTTTGTGTTTATTGTTGCTACGGTAGTGTTAAGGATCATTTTTTCTTCTATGAGCAATTGCCCAAGTATGTTTACTATTTCAATTTTATAATCTTCATTACTATTTTGTTTTTTTAATTCAACATTCAAAATATCATTAGCAGGATTTGGATATATTTTTAACTGTATATCTTCAATTTCATTGGAATTAAAAACTCCTAAACATGAGGAAACACTTTGTGTTATGGTAGCCGGAATTTTACATCCCATCGTGCTTGTACCTACAACTGAATATGTTGTAGTAAGGGTAGGGCTGACTACAATGGAATTAGAAGTTGTTCCGGTATTCCATAAGTAGTTAGTTGCACCATTGGCACTTAAAGTTGCGCTTTGCCCGCTGCAAATTAAACTATTGTTACTAATAGCCGTTACTATGGGGGCTGTCCCGCCACTGGTATTAATTAAAATTGCAATATTATTGGAATTGCCATTAACTATTGCTAAATCTATTTTTCCATCGCTGTTTAAATCTGCTGAAGTTAATGCGATGGGGTATAATCCAGTGGCAAAATTAACAGGAGCAACAAATAAGCCTGTGCCTAATCCTAAAAAAATACTTACGCTATTATTTCCCATTGTTACGGCTAAATCTAATTTAGCATCCCCATTAAAATCACCAGTAATTGTAGCTAATGGATTATAGCTAGTATAAAAATTACCATCTTGAGCAAATGTTCCAAGCCCATTATTCGTATATGTAATAATACTAAATGTACCTTGATTTGTAGTTACTAAATCTATTTTCCCATCGCCGTTAATATCGCCCGACGAAATAAGTGTATTTCCTGCTGATCCAAAGTAATAGCTATAAGCTCCAGTAAAAGTACCTGTACCCGAACCATTTAAAGTAGCAAAACCCGCAGGAAAGGTGGAGCCAAACGCTAAATCTGTTTTACCATCGTTATTAAAATCGTTTGCTACTATCGAGGTTTGATTACCTGTATTGCCATAAGAAACTGGCGAAGAAAATACACCCGCGCCTAAACCTAATAATATAGCCGTATTCCCCAACTGGCTTATTGCTAAATCCAAATTACCATCGCCATTAAAATTACTAGTTAAAATTGCTGTAGGATATAAACCTATGGTGTAATTTCCAATAGTTGTAAAACTACCTGTACCTGAACCGATAAGTATAGATAAATCATTGGTTCCTCCAACGACCGCTAAATCTACTTTTCCGTCGTTATCAAAATCGCCAGAACATATTGATGTTGGATTTATACCCACGCTAAAATTTACAGCACTTGCAAAACTACCCGTACCTGCACCTAATACTATTGAAACATTATTTGAATTATAATGTGTAACTGCTAAATCGGCATTACCATCGTTATTAAAATCGGCAGTACAAATTGCTCTTGGATTTAAACCCACACTGGGTGTACTTGCCAAGGTAAAACAAGCGGGTGGCACTTGCGCTTTTACAAAACAATTTAATAAAACAAATAATAGTATTAGTTTTTTCATCGCTTTATAAATTTACGTGTACTTATTAATTGTTTTTTAGCATCAATTAGTTGCATAAAATAAATACCGCTATTAAAGTTATGAATGTTTAGTGTTAAGTTATTAGTTGTAGCTATTTGGTTTAATACAACCTCTCCTAATACATTTACAATTTCAATTTTATAAGCATTGGTGGCTAAACCTATTGAAGCACCATTTTCCATTTTCCATTCAACATTTAAAATTTCACTAGCAGGGTTTGGGTAAATTTTTAATTCATCATCTTTTATTTTTAACTCCTCTATCCCTACATTAGCACAAGTACTACTAAAACAAGCATTGCTATCCGCTTTAATTAGCCAAAATTTTGCTACACCAACAACTGGGTAACTGGCTATGGCAGCCGCAAAGCCACCATCAGGTGTTAGTAATAATTGGTTAGGTGCCGCTTGGTCTGCTGGGTTGGGTACATCAATATAAATGCTTTTTAAACTATCTAAATTTGAATTTAACCATAGTACATCACCTTGACTATTTACAGAAGTTGTAGGTGTAAACACCCCAGTGCCACCTCCTGCCAAAATAATACCGTTAGTTTTTTGCACTAAACACAGAATACCATTTGTGTTTGCTTGAACATTATAAGCTTTAGAACTAATTTTTGCCCCAGTAAGTGGATTAAATTTATATACATATTTCCTATACTTATCTGGATTAACACTACAATTACTTAAAGAAGTGTATGCTCCACCCGCTAAACATGTGCCATCAATTAATAAAATGCAATCGGCAACTGTTGGGTATTGTATGCCTGTAAAATTAACTTCATATTGTTTTACGGCATTGGTATCTATGCGCATGGCAAAAGCCTGTGGTATGCACCAGTTGGGTACTTTGTGGCCTGCAACAATAAAATCGTTATCACTCAATTTAATTATTTTTTGGTATAAGTACAAGGTATTACTAAAATTATTATTAATAAACTTATGCCATTTATAGTTACCATTTTTATCAACCTTCATCATAAAGGGTTTACTATAAGCGTAACTATTTAAAACATAATATTTGAAACCAAAACTTATTATACTTGAATCGCTAAGTACTGTACTACAAAATAACCAACTACTATCACCTGCTTGGCTATATGATTTTAGCCATAAAGTATCTAAAGTTCTTAGGTTAATTTTAGCCAAAGTAGCTTTACTGTACTCAGGCGCAATACCCACTTGCCCTGTGTACAAAGCTTTTATACTATCCACTTTAATAAAAGCATTTGAAACTGAATTATACGTAAAATCATAATTTAAGGGGTGGAAAATTTGCACCGTATTTATATGATTACCTAAACTATCTATTTTAGTAAAACGTAAGCCTTGCGATGGATTTGAAGTATTATTGCTAACACCAAATAAGCAATACTTGTTTTGATATTTTAAAACATTGGTGCTTACGCCAGCTCCATTACTTACAGTGTAAGTATTATTAAAACGTATAGTATTTTGGGCTACACTTGTACTTAAATAAAGTAAAAAAAAGTATGTTAACTTTAATTTCATTTTACTTTATTATTATAATTTTTTTAGTGTCTACAACTACTTTGTTTACTCTTAAATTATAAAAATAAACACCATTTGCCCAATCACTAATATTTAAATCAATATGAGTTAATGAAGTAATAACATCGTAAGTTGCCATTATTTTACCAGCGACATCTATAATTTGTATAGTACCAGTTAATTCATTATTTGGTAATTTATAGTGTATGCTTACTTGGTTAGTAGCAGGATTAGGAACAGCACTTAAGTAATTTATTGTTTTAAAGGTATTATCGGCAATTGTTTTTGTACTATCAATTACTGTATATGCTATACGGTTGCCACCACTACCGTTTGGCAACAAGGTAGGTTCGTTATATTTATTACCAAATAAAAAATTGGCTAAGCCCTGCGCCTGCTGTTGGCCGTATACCAAATTACTAGCGGCAAGGCGCAACACTTTATCTTTTACTTGTGCGTTTTGTTTAATGCTAAATATACCAAGCGTGGTTTGCAAAGCGGCAATTACATCTTTTTTAAAAGCTACATAATCAGTATAAGTAGGATTAAATTCAATAGGTGTTAAAGCCTCAATAGCTAAGGCATATTGTTTGGTGTTTATATAAAAATCGGTTAGTTTTTGTGCCTTATCCGTATAAGTACTGGCTATAATATTAGCTTTTAAACTATCGGTATTTATATTGGTACTATCGCCCATAAATAGGCGCAATTTGTGGTTGTACAAATAATCTATTTCGCTTTTTATATTGCCTATTAAATTTTCTTGATTTGTGCGCCCGCTAGTAGCACCCGTGTTTTGTGCAGCTTGCATTTGGTTAAAAATGCCATTGGGGTAGCCGTGGTTAACTATGGTTTGCCATACACTTGCACTTACTGGGGCATTAAGGGCGTGTATATCTTTAGCGTGCCCGTTTGGGGTGTTATTACTGCTAAAATAAGCAATAAGTATGGCATCGCTTAAATAGGGGCTATTTTGTTCTAGCAAATTTTTTAAATTACCGTTGCTCATATTGCTATTAATCGCATTAAGCGATGTAGCGCTTGCCCCAGCAGCTAAGGCAGCTTGTGCTATAGCCAAATTTTGCTTATTAGCACTAATGCCTTCGCTAAGGCTAATGCGGTTGCAAGTAGGGCAAGTATTTCCAGTACCCGTTATTGGGCAATCAGTTGTTCTAACTAAGTTTTGACTTGGAATCGGATTAACAGCCAATTTACTATTATCGTAACAACCTACTTGTGGTGCTGTAAAAAAAGTACCGCCATTGCCGCTTTGCGTGCTGTGGTTACTATGCTGTATTAAACTACCCGATGTGCCATCGTTATACCACTGGTTATTAGCACCCGATGCGCATGTGGCAGAGTATAAATTACGCACTAAATTTTGAGGATTTGGGTTAGAAACATTATAAAACCCTTGTACATTATCAATATCGGTAGTGGGCGTAATACCTAATATACCTACATCGTAGCCATTGGCGCTGTATTTATTGCAATTAAATTTTAAGCCTACACCTGCGCCATAATTATCGTAATACGCAGCACTGGCTACTTTTAAGTTGGTAAAATCGCAATAATAGGCACGGGTGGCATTAGCATTGGCATTGTTTACAATTAAACCCACATTAAGCCCGGGGGTGCGCGTGCCTTTAAAACTATTGTTTTCGCAAAAGTAGTTTTGGCAATTATCGAAATACAAACCATAAGTACTGTTATAATAGGGTAAATTAATAAGTGTAAAAATAGGTTCGGGTACTATGTTTGTAAAATTACAGTATTGCACTTTAGCAAAATCAATAGTTTTAATATAGGCGCCGCGGCTACATAGATTAAAATCGGCATTTATAATATTAAGTGTTTTTAAACTACTAACGCCCGTTTGTGCATACACGCCATAATTTAAGTTATAAAACAAACTACGCCCTGTGGTAGCGGGTTGTGTGCCACAGCCACCGCAAGCATTATCAATTGTATAAAAGGCATCAATACTGTATACACCATTACCTAAATTATTACCATTACTACCTGCGGGGGCAGTATTTTTAAAGGTGCAACCAAAAAATTTAATGCCATCAACTGCCCAAGCAGTAACGTGGCTATCAATGGTTTGGTTAGGGTCTTTAAGGTTGGCATTGGTTTCAAACACACAACTTACAGCCTTACTTTGGTTGTTTACATAATTATAAATATGAAACTCTAAACCCTTACGGTTATTAATAAAATTGCTAGCGTTGGCATACACCACGCCACCATTTTCGGCAGTAACAGCAGCTTGCCCTGCATCTTTAATGGTGCTATTATTTATAAAAACATAACCATGATTAGGATAAAACCCGGTACCTGAATTATACGTTTGCGGTAGGTTAGAAATACCCTCAGCAAGAATATGTTTCCACATGTTTTTGTCACAATATCCTTCAATCGTACTATTTAAAATATCTAAGCGCCCACCAGGCTGTACAATAATACTGGTACCTGCGCCCATTTTTACGTTGGTGTTGCTTATGGTTAGTTTTACACCAGCGGGCACAATAATATCGGTTAAAAAATATTGTGGTGTGTTATATGTTTTATTATTATTAATTGTAATGCTAGGCATTGCACCAGGGTTGGTGGTAGTGGGGAGGTCTATACCCCATAAACCACGACCGTAAGTCCCAGCGTATAATCTGTTATTACAATTATCTATTTTTAAATCAAACACCATAGTATGTGGTAGGTTTGTACTAACTGGCTGCCAACTATTCATAGAAGAGGTACGGTAATATACACCAACATCTGTAGCTACATACAATTCATAGTTAGTACCCTTCCTGCAAATTATTTTACTTACGGGTAGTGATGGTAGTCCTAACGAAAAATCTACCCAAGTATTTCCACCATCTATACTATGTATTATTCTTCTATTATTATTTGGAATACTTACATCATAATAACCCCCTGCACCCACCCATAATTCATTTGAGTTTGAAGGATTAAGGCAGATTGCACTCGGCTTACCTATTAAAGCTAAACTACTTTGGTTACCCAGTTGAGTCCAACAATTTGAAGTACAAGGAGAGGAAACATCTGGATGATTAATGCCACCAAAAGTAGTTTTCCATAAAACATTAAAAGTATTTTTATCACAGGGGGAAGGTGTCCAATATTCGCGGTAATCATCTATTAAATAAATTGTTTTATTGTCTTCTGTAGATGCAAAAGTTGTAACGGCTCCATAAGGGCATAGTAAACTATTTCTATATATATCAAAATTCGATAATACGTATGCTACATCAGTATAGTTTGGAGAATAATTACCTTTATTATAAACTAACTCTTTTATGGCACGGTAAAAATTAGGACTTCCATTTGTTACTTGCAAATCGGGATAAAAATTTGAGGCATTATTATAAACTCCAATAGTAGGTGGTGTCATAATATTAGCACTAGTACTAGCAGCCATAACCTTATAATTTCCTCCCGGAAATCCCCACAAATAATCCCCATTTGTAAAGTATCTTGGTGCTGCTCCATCTCCAAAAGAGTTTAATAAAAAAGCCCAATCGTTAGTCATATTAAGTGATGAAGTTATTTTAGTTCCATCATCTTGTAATCCCATTACTGCCTCTGTACCGCTTTTTTCATTTACATCAAATCCGCTAATTTCAGCTACCCCTAAACCATTACCAGTAATATACCCATATAAACTACTTGTTGTGTTTATTTTAATTGGACCTCCATCAGTTAACGTAATTATATTATTTGGCACAAAAGCAAAATCATGGCCATCTCCATGATTTTGGTAAGATACATTATATGTATTATTTATTGAATTAGTTGTTAAATCATAAACCTGCACCCCACTATTATATATTGGGCTATAAGAATATGCTATAAGATTAGGGTTGTAGGGAGAAAAATGAATATAGTTTCTTTCAGCATGAAATGCAGTAGATTGTGTAGTTTTTAAAATAAAGTTATTCGGAAAGCTACTGTTTGGAATAGTTTTGTCATATTCCATAAAAAATGAATTTTCAGGGTTGTATCCACCACCTGTAGAAAGAAGAAAATATAGTTTATTTGGATAACTTGGACTCGTCGCAATATTAATATTTAAATTAGAACTTGATGAAAGTGTTGTAATTACACCCGTAGGTAAATTAGTATAATTATCAAAAACCTTATCAGTGAAATTAAGATTTGCAACATTCGTTATGCTTGAAAAACCATTAACATCAATATTTGAAGTATGCCAAATTTGGTTTTTTGAACAATATATAGAATTGTAAGTAAGGTCACTATAATCAAAATCTATCCCCCAAACATCAGTTGTTATGTTTGATTTTTTCCAAGTAGTACCTGGAGTTATGCAATTTAGTATTGGAGGTACACAACCCGCATTACAGGTATAAAACACGCCTTTAGTAGTCGCTAGATAGATCTTATTTAAATTATTTGGATTTATTAATATTTTATTTACTGCACTTTCAAGGGTAGTTTCTAACATCGAAGGACAAGTTAAATTTCCGGTTAGATTTTGCCATGAGTTTGTTCCTATTTCTATTCTACAAATCCCATAGAAAGGAGTTCCACCAGCACTAAGCCATTGACCTCCAATTGCTGCATACAAATATTTTTTTAATGTAATTGGGTCTTTAATTAATTTAATATCACTTACAACATTTGTGGAAAAAGCATAATCTGTATAAAGATTTGTCCAATTAGCTCCGCCATCAGTTGTTTTAAATATGCCGCCCATATGGCTAGCAATATAAATGGTATTTCCACTTATATCATCATAATCTACTTGAATTCTATTTACTTGTCCAAGCCCCATTTGATAACCCGGTAAGTTTATATTATTTGGACCTAAATCTTGCCAATTACCAAAAACGGAACTATTACTACTTAATGAATAAGCCGAAGTATTTACACTATTATAATATTGTTTATACGCATTAGTCATATTTTTTAAAGAACCACTCGGGGCTAATCTCGGAGCAATAAAACTTTCAAACCGTTTATACTTAAAATAAGGGCTCTCCCATGATGTATCAACTGTTAAGGATGCGTTTCTTGCAGCTATTTGTGCAAAATTGGTATCGCCTGCTTGTATAAAACTTTGCGCATAATCTTGCTTAAAAATTATACAAAATAATATAATTAAACTGTTTAGGTGATTTCTATTAAAATTCATTTCAAATGGTTTACAACAATTAATTACTTTTTTTATCTAATCTGTTACCTTCCCAAACTGCATTGTGTTTTAAGCCCGGAAGCTTTTTAAACTCCGCTACTTCTAAAGTTTGGCGTAGACTTACATCAATTCGCTTATCAATCTTTTCAACCAACTTATCTTTTCCGTAAATAAAGTCTTCACGTTCATATTCGGCATCAACAATCCTGTCGGTTAAAAAGATAGCTTCTTTCGGACAAGCTTCTTCGCATAAGCCACAGAAGATACAACGCAGCATGTTTATTTCGTAAACACTGGCATATTTTTCTTCCCTGTATAAATGCTCTTCTCCCTTCACGCGCTCTGCGCTTTCCATTGTAATTGCTTCCGCCGGGCACGCCACAGCGCACAATCCGCAAGCAGTGCAACGCTCTGCTCCTTTTTCATCAAGTTTTAAAACATGCAGACCGCGATAAACGGCAGACATTTTACGCGTCTGTTCCGGATATTTAATGGTGGGCCTTCGTTTGAAAATATGACTCGCAGTAATCATCATTCCCTTTACAATTGCAGGAAGATACATTTTCTCCATGCCCGTCTGCACTTTATTTGATACAACCTTACTTCTATTGGTTAATTGCTGCATTTTATTTGATCTTAAAAATGAATGTTACCCCTGAAATATTCCACAACTACTGTTATTCCTAAATTTAAAAGCGAAAGCGGTAATAATATTTTCCATCCCAGGTGCATTAACTGGTCGTAACGGAAACGTGGAAGAGTCCACCGAATCCACATGAACACAGAAATGAAAATACATATTTTGGTAAAGAATGCTCCAAAACCTATTACGGAAATCCAGATCGAACCATCCTGTAAACCTATCCACTGATAGAATTCATGCGCCCATGGAAAATTGTATCCGCCAAAATAAAAGGCTGACATAATAGCCGATGAAATAAACATATTGATATACTCCGCAAATAAAAATAAACCCAGTTTCATGGAAGAATATTCTGTATGATACCCACCCACAAGTTCACTCTCGCATTCCGGTAAGTCAAACGGAGCGCGATTGGTTTCTGCAAGTGCGCAGATAAAGAAAATCAAAAACCCCAAAGGCTGCCAAACAACATTGGCCACTCCGGCATCCTGCTGTTCAACAATCTCACTTAAACTTAAAGTTCCACCAGAAGTAATAATTAAAGCAATAACCGAAATGCCCATTGCTACTTCGTAACTAATCATTTGTGAAGAAGCGCGGATGGCGCCAAGCAACGCGTATTTATTATTGGAAGCCCAGCCGCCGATCATGATCCCATAAACACCTATCGATACTACGCCAAACAAATACAATACACCGATATTAATATCTGTGATCTGGAACGAGTAGGTATTACCCGCTTCGGTAGTAAATGCTTTGCCCCAGGGAACAACTGCGCCGGTCATTAACGCGGTGAGCATAAATAAACTCGGACCAAGAATAAATAAAAATTTATTACTTACGTTCGGAATGATCTCTTCTTTAAAGAACATTTTTCCGCCATCAGCCAAAGGCTGCAGTAAACCAAAAGGACCCGCGCGATTTGGACCAATC
>JACDDR010000026.1:22326-24350 GCA_013816895.1 Bacteroidota bacterium | reverse complement strand
AGGGCCGACAACTTGCGCTCCCAGCAGGTAGAATATGCGGCAACGGCTAATGATAAGCCAAACACAATTACGCACACTACAAATTTATAAATTACGAATGCTATCATATTATTATGGGCGTTTATCAAATGGAATAAAACCTAAAGCCTTCTGTTGTTTCAGTGCCTGAGTTTTTAATTCATTTAAATGGATGTAATGATTTTGTGAAATAACTGAGCTTCGGTGAATAACTGAAGGGCCTTCGATTACCCAGTCACTTGTTTTTTTATGATCGTAACGGCAATGGTTGCAGATAAATTCTTCCACCTCATCCCACTGATCTTTGCGGGCGGTAACGCGAACAACTTCTTCACCCTTTAACCACACGCGTGTTTTACCACAGCACTTGTCGCAATTGCGATGAGCATCAACAGGTTTTGTAAACCAAACCCGTTGTTTAAAACGAAAGGTGCGATCCGTTAAGGCGCCAACAGGACATACATCAATAACGTTTCCGCTAAAGTCGTTGTCAATGATTTGCTCAATGTAAGTTGAAATTTCAGAAGCATCTCCGCGATGAACAACACCATGTAAACGCTTATCGGTAATTTGTTCAGCAGTTTTTACACAGCGATAGCATAAAATGCAGCGATTCATGTGAAGCTTTATTCTATCGCCGATATCAATCATCTCGTACTCGCGGCGCTTAAATTCAAAACGCGTTTTTACTGAGCCGTTCTCATAACCTAAATCCTGAAGCTTACACTCACCGGCTTGGTCGCACACCGGACAATCCAAAGGGTGATTGATCAATAAGAATTCAACCACGCCTTTTCGGGCCTCTAATATTTCAGGAGAAGTAAAATTCTGTACAACCATTCCGTCCATTACCTCGGTGCGGCAGCTTGCCACAGGCTTAGGCATGGGTGTTGGATTAGCGGTACTTCCTGCTGTTACTTTTACGATACAGGTTCTGCAGTAACCACCACTGGTTTTTAATTTTGTATAATAACACATGGCAGGAGGTGCAACCTCGGGGCCAATCATGCGGGCGGCCTGTAGGATGGTAGTTCCCTTAGGCACATCAATTTCTATTCCGTCTATTGTTACTTTCATTGTTTCTTATAACCTAAGTGAATGTCGTATTTTTCTATCAAACTATTGATTTCTATTTTCAAATGTGGCATATGATTTATTAAAACCGCCCAAAGCTTTTCATAATCTAAAGAATCATAAGCATGCGAAATAATATTTCTTAAACCTATAATTTCCTTTGAATATGTTATTTCAAATGGTGGATTCAGATTTTTATACTTTTTCATCGCTTCACCTATAATTTCATATACTCTTTCAAGCGCTCTCTTTAAAACTATATTGTTGTTAAATTCATCAAATCTTTTCCCATTAATAAAATGAGTTTCCAAATCCTCAATGCACAGCTGAATATCCACTAAATATTTTAACTCTTGCTTCGTCAAGACTTATATAGTAATTGTTTAGTGTTATTTACCTCTTCGATAAAAATCCGGTTTCTCATATTTGCATATGGGACCATGTCTATTTTTCGTTGCAATAATCCTTCAAATTCCCATAACAAACCAAAAAAATTGTCGGCTGCTTTTTCCAGTGGCACATCATTCATAATATACAAAAAATCAATATCGCTTTCGGCGTTAAACTTTTCAGTAGTTACAGAACCAAATACATATAACTCTTTCACCCTATGCTTCTGGCAGATGTCTTTTATCCGGGATAGATTATTTGTTATGATCGGGGCAAGCATATTCTTTTGAACGTATTATTTAAGCCACTATTTTATTTAAACGATTATAATGACTCACATCCACAAACTTTTTACTTCTCGCTACATCTAAAAACTCCTGCTTAAAGTGACGGATAGCTGCTGCTACCGGCCACGCTGCCGCTTCTCCCAAAGGACAAATAGTTTTTCCTTCTATTTTACTTTGGATATCCCACAACAATTCCACATCCGATTCAACCGCGGTTCCATTTAAAAATTTCTTAAGTATTTTTTCCATCCATCC